>NZ_JADGLG010000011.1:0-58586 GCF_015235335.1 Neisseria sp. 19428wB4_WF04 | reverse complement strand
GTTTGCCGACCGACACAACCATATCAACGGCATTGAGAATTTTTGGAATCAGGCGAAACGTGTCTTGCGCAAATACAACGGAATCGACCGAAAATCTTTTCCTCTGTTCTTGAAAGAATGTGAGTTTCGTTTTAACTTCGGGACACCAAAGCAGCAGTTAAAAACTTTGCGGCTTTGGTGTGGTGTTTAGGGCTAATCTACTTCAGCCCCTTAAAGAAAGTTAAGCGGATCCGGTTTAATATCGGTCAAAACCGCAGCGGCTTCACGCAACGGCAGCAGTAAAATATGTTATAAAGCAGGTTTTTAACACCGTTATTTGGAGCAGACACATGGAATTAGTATTTATCCGCCACGGCCAAAGCGAATGGAACGCCAAAAACCTGTTTACCGGCTGGCGCGATGTAAAGCTGAGCGAGCAGGGCTTGGCCGAAGCCGCCGCTGCCGGCAAAAAGCTCAAAGAGAAAGGCTATTTGTTTGACATCGCCTTCACTTCGGTATTAACCCGAGCCATCAAAACCTGCAATATCGTGCTGGAAGAGAGCGGCCAACTTTGGGTGCCGCAGGTAAAAAGCTGGCGTTTGAACGAACGCCATTACGGCCAATTGCAGGGTTTGGACAAAAAACAAACTGCCGAAAAATACGGCGATGAGCAGGTGCACATCTGGCGGCGCAGCTACGACACCCTGCCGCCGCTGCTCGACCCGAGCGATGAATTTTCCGCCCACAACGACCGCCGCTATGCCGAGCTGCCGGCCGATGTGGTTCCCAACGGCGAAAACCTGAAAGTAACCCTGGAGCGCGTGCTGCCTTTCTGGGAAGACCGAATCGCCCCCGCCATTTTGGGCGGCAAACGCGTTTTGGTGGCCGCCCACGGCAACTCGCTGCGCGCGCTGGCCAAACACATCGAAGGCATCTCAGATGACGACATTATGGGTTTGGAAATCCCCACCGGGCAACCGCTGGTGTATAAACTCGATGATAATTTGAAAGTGGTTGAAAAATTCTACCTGTAAGCCCGCGGGATAAAGCACTGCCATGCCAAAGGCCGTCTGAAAGGCTTTCAGACGGCCTGCTGGAATTGAAGTGCCGGAAGTTTTTATGATGCGTTGCAAACGGTTTCTACTTTATTGCCGTAGGGGTCGGTGAAGTTGAAGATGGCGGTGCCGTTTTTTTCATGCCATTGGGCGCCCGAACCAAACAGCCCGCTTTTGCTCACATAACGTACTCCGGAGCCTGAAACGGCATGATCCATCACGGTGGTTTTGTCGTTCAGTTGCAGTGCGATGCGCTCGGTACCCAGTTGGCGCACCGAAACGGACAAGCCGTTTTCGCATGAGTAGCGCATACTTTGTGCATGGTTGCTGCGGTTGTTTTCCATAGGCTCGGGGGTGTTGGGGGCGGCGCAGGCGGCAAGCATCAGTGCGGTAGAAGCAAGCAGGCAGAATCTGGTTTTCATGGGTATTTTCCTTGAGTAAAGTGAATCAGTGTGTAATTGGTGAATCCGGCAAAGCTGCAACGGCGGCTTTGCCGTAAATGATGCTAATCAATGCCGGCTTGGGCGGCAATGCCGTTTAACGTGAATTTACTTTTGAACGCGGCAATGTGGCTTTTTGCCGACTATGGTGCATCTTGCTTCATTTTCGATACAAAACAAGCCGCAGCCAGCGCAGACGGTATGGGCGGCATGAAACCGGTTTTGTTGCCTGGGCGGCCGGTAAAAGTGTTTGCTTTGGGTTGAGCCGCGGCAACGCAGTCATGGAAACGCAGTAGGTTCACTATATATGCAGACGTTGAGAGATCAGGCAATTATCAAGGCCGTCTGAAAGATTTTCAGACGGCCGTTGTTTTTTCAGACGGGATTTATAGAGCGTAACAACAAACGATGTGCGCCCTATCGGGCGGCGGGGCGCGGGGTGTCGGCCGCCGCTTCTGCGATTTGACGGGGTTGGAACCGCAATACGCCGAATTGCATACACAGCACGGTGAAACGCCCGATTATGCCCGCGATGCCTGTTTCAATTATCAAGCGTCAGGCTCGGCGTTTTTCACCGTTGTTTTTACAAAGCAGGCTTGGTGTCTGCCTGACGGATGGCGGGCAGCATAAAGGCCGTCTGAACATTCAGACGGCCTCGGTATTCTGTCTTTGGGAGCGGCGTTATTTTACGATTTGGTTCAGCTCGCCTTTGGCGTATTTCACGGCCATTTTTTCCAATGATACGGGCTTGATTTTATCTGCCTGCCCTTCGCAGCCGAAAGCGGTGTAGCGGTCGATGCAGATCTGCTTCATGGCTTCTACGGTTTTGGCCAGATATTTGCGCGGGTCGAATTCGGCGGGGTGCTCGGCCATAAATTTGCGGATGGCTCCGGTGGAGGCCAGGCGCAAATCGGTGTCGATATTGACTTTGCGCACGCCGTGTTTGATGCCTTCCACAATTTCCGCCACCGGCACGCCGTAGGTTTCGCCGATGTTGCCGCCGTATTCGTTGATGGTTTGCAGCCATTCCTGCGGCACCGAGCTGGAGCCGTGCATCACGATATGGGTGTTGGGCAGGGCGGCGTGGATTTCTTTGATGCGGTCGATACGCAGCACATCGCCGGTGGGCGGGCGGGTGAATTTGTAGGCCCCGTGGCTGGTGCCGATGGCAATCGCCAGCGCGTCCACGCCGGTGTCGCGCACGAAACGGGCGGCGTCTTCCACGCTGGTGAGCATTTGTTCGTGGGAAAGCTTGCCGGCGGCACCCACGCCGTCTTCTTCGCCGGCTTCGCCGGTTTCCAAATTGCCTAAAACGCCGATTTCGCCTTCGACCGACACGCCGCAGGCATGGGAAAATTCCACCACTTTGCGGGTTACTTCGGCATTATATTCGTAGCTGGACGGGGTTTTGCCGTCTTCGAGCAGCGAACCGTCCATCATTACCGAGCTGAAGCCCAGTTGGATGGAGCGTTGGCACACATCGGGTGATGTGCCGTGGTCTTGGTGCATCACCACGGGAATGTGCGGAAACTCTTCAACGGCGGCCAAAATCAGGTGGCGCAGAAACGGCGCGCCGGCATATTTGCGCGCACCTGCGCTGGCCTGTACGATAACGGGTGCGTTTACCTGGTCGGCGGCCTCCATAATCGCACGCATCTGTTCGAGATTGTTTACATTGAAAGCGGGCAGGCCGTAGCTGTTTTCAGCCGCATGATCAAGCAGTTGGCGCATGGATACGAGTGCCATAAACATCCTCCGGATTGGGGTGAAATATTGGATAACGGGCGGATTATATCAGGTTCGCTCAGAAAACTACACGCGACAACAAAAACAAGCCGTTTGAATAAAAAGTTGCTTCAGGCAGGGGCGGTGCTGCAGGTATGCGCCGGTACGGCCGGTTTGTTTGGGGAATCGCTTAGAATCACGGAATGCCGCATAGCCTCAGGAAGGCAGGCCGTGTCGTTATCGTGTGGCTGCCGGCGGCTTTGCAATGGTTGAAGCGGTTGTTTCTTAAGGAAGGGGTTATGCCGCGTATTCATCTGCCTTTGCCCGAAGCGGTTTTGTTCCGCACCGGCATAACGGTGCAAATCGGCGATATTAATTACGGCGGTCATTTGTCTAATGATGCGGCGTTGCGTTTGTGTCATGAATGCCGTTTGCGCCGGCTTGTGCTGCACGGTTTCAGCGAGTTGGATGCGGGCGGGGTCGGGCTGATTATGACGGATGCGGCGGTGGAAATGGGCGCGGCAGATGTCGGCCGCAGCGGTTTTGCACTGCTTTACCACATCAGCCGCGAAAGCGATGGTTCCAGTATTGCCAAAGTGCAGACGGGCACGGCGTGTTTCGACTATGCCGCGCAGAAAGTCTGCCGCCTGCCCGAAAGGTTGGGAGGGATATTGCGGCCGTCTGAAAAGGTGTTTTGATTTGGGTTGCAATATGTGCAGCCGAAACCTTTGTGAAACTACTTTAAGGCCGTCTGAAAATGCTTAACCTCCGTCATTCTTGTGCAGATGGGAATCTAGGGAGCATCTAAACATTTAAACATTTGTTTAAGCAATACATTAATATTTTCATCTGTATGCCCACTTGGGCGGGAGTTTAAACTTTTCAGACGGCCTGAAGATATTTTTCGAAAGATTCTTGCTGTTCGAACCGTGTTTTGATGGGGCTGAAAATTCATAGGCCGTCTGAGAAATGTTTTCAGACGGCCTGTGCGGCAGGGGGGGGGTGAAAAAAACGAAGCCCTTGAATATTTCAAGGGCTTCGGTTGTATGGCACGCCCACGGGGAATCGAACCCCGGTTACCGCCGTGAAAGGGCGATGTCCTAACCGCTAGACGATGGGCGCGGATAAATAAACTGTGGCGCACCCGGAGCGATTCGAACGCCCGACCCTCTGGTTCGTAGCCAGATACTCTATCCAACTGAGCTACGGGTGCGTGGAAGATTTGTATTATATGAATGCCTGTTAATGCTGTCAAGCGATTGCTGGCGAAAAAGTGTAAAATAGCGGGCTGTTATTTGAATTTAATCGGAAATATGATGGCGCTAGCCTCTAATCGTTGGCCGCTGCTGGCGGCGTGTTTCGACCGTTTGGGTGTGCCGGTGGTTGTGGTGGATGTCGAATCGACCGGCGGCAATCTGTTTGAGGACCGTATCACCGAGGTGGCGCTGCTGCGTTTTGAAAACGGTAGGGCAGAGCGGTATGAGCGGCTGGTGAATCCGCAACGGTCGGTTTCGGCGTTTATCACCCGCCTCACCGGCATCAGCAATGAGATGGTGACCGCTGCGCCGGCGTTTGCCGATTTGGTGGGAGAGCTGTTGCCGCTGTTGCGCGGTTCGCTGCTGGTGGCGCACAACAGCCGCTTCGACTACACCTTTCTTTGCCATGAGTTCCGGCGTGCGGGCGTGGATTTTGCCGCGCCGGCTTTGTGCAGCGTGAAATTGTCGCGCCGCCTGTATCCTCAGTTTCACAAGCATAATCTTGACAGCATTATCGAGCGTTTCGGCATTTCGGCGGCCAACCGCCACCGTGCGTTGGCCGATGTGTTGGCGTTGGCCGATTTTTTGGAAGCCAGTTTGGCCGAAAAAGGCGCAGAATGGGAAAACCATTGCCGAGAGCTGATGAATCCGAAGCTGCTGCCGGTTTGGCTGAATGCAGGTTTGGCGGAGCAGATTTATGCGCTGCCCGATACCCCGGGCGTGTCGGTTTGGCGGGACGGCTGGGGGCGTGCGCTGGAGGTTTGCGTGCATGAGAAGGCATTTGCCGAAGTGGCGATGATGCTGCATCTTGAAAGAAACCGGCCGTTGGTGTCGGAAACCGGCGGTTTGGATTTTATCCCGGCGGCGGGGCCGCTCCATGCGCTGTGGCTGAAAGTGCAATTGGCGGAACAATACGGCATCCGGCCGTCTGAAAGCGCCGGCGGTTATTTCACGGTTGAGTTTGTGCCGGACGGGCAGGCGCGCTTGCAGGCGCGGGTGGTGCCGTTGGTGCAGGGCGGCAGGCAGAATCCGCCCAATGGTTTGTTTGTGCACAAAAAAGCGGCCAAGCGTGCATTGGTGCAATGGGCGCAGGCGCACGGTTTGTGTCCGTTGCCGCTTGATATTCTGCCGCAAACCCATGCCAAAGGCGTGCCGTGTCCGCTGCAGGAGGCAGGGTGCTGCGATGGCGGCTGTGCCGCGGCGGGCGGTATCGAGGCGCAAAACAACCGTATTGCGCTGCTGGCGGGGCGGCTGCCGGTGGCGGGGTGGGGAAGGTCGTGCAAAATCGAAATCGTGGAAACCGATTGCCTGTCGGGGCGGTCGGCGGTGCTGCGCTGCGAAGGCGGTGCGCTGGCCTTGCCCGGCGGCCGGTGGTATTTTGATGAAACCCTGCCGCCGCTGTTGAAAGCCAAATTCAAGCAGGGCGGGGCGGCGGTGAAGGTGTTGGAGGCCGTCTGAAAAGATTGTACTGTTGATTTTTTCACGTTTTCCGACACTCGGATGCTGCGGCCGTCTGAAAAGGCGGCATGGCCGGCTCGATGAAACCACGGCAAGGCATCGGGCGGCAGACACAAACAGTGGGCGGGTGGTTGTGAAGCCGCCGGCTGAGGCGAACCAGCCCGAGGTCTGCCGTGTTTTGCCCGGCAACGGAAAAGTATAGTGAATGCCTTTGTTTCGGCACAAAGCAGGCTGTGGGCGGTGCGGGTATGGTGGAGCCGGTTCCGCTGCGGCTTCAGCGGCCTGTAAAACCTTTTTCTTTGAGACAAGGCCGGTACACTGTAACAGAAATAAAGCAGGCCATATCGGCTCCGGCCGTTTTCAGACGGCCTTATCCGCGCGATCGCTGCCGAGGGCAAACGGGCGCGGTGTATCGCGATGCCGGCAGTTTTCGGCAGCCTGCGGACATTATTCAGAAAGAAATGCTATGAAAACTCCCAAAATCATCTTTTTCGATATCGATGATACGCTTTACCGCAAATACACCGACACGCTGCGCCCATCGGTGGCGGAGGCCGTGAAAGCGTTGAAGGCGCGCGGCATCCTCACCGCCATTGCCACCGGCCGCCCGTATGCCGCCATGCCCGCCAAGGTGCGCGCGTTGGCGGCAGAGGCCGGTATGGATTTGCTGCTCACCATCAACGGCCAGTTTGTCCGCTATCGCGGCGAAGTGCTGCAAAAATATCCGCTGGAAACCGCCAAGGTCGAAGCATTGTGCGCTTATTTCGACCGCAAGGGCATTGCTTATGCGTTTGTGGCCGATCACACCATCGCCGTGTCCGAGCCCGTGCCTGAGGTGGAAGGGGCGATGGCGCATATTTTGCCCGATCACCCTGTGGACAAAGATTTTTACCGCCGCAACGAAGTGTTTCAAATGCTCGGTTTTTATGCTGCCGGGCGTGAAGCCGAGATGGCGGCCGCAGCGGCGGAACACGGTTGCAGAACCGTGCGCTGGCACGAATCGGCGGTGGATATACTCGATATAGAGGGTTCGAAAGCGCGCGGTATCCGCGCGGCGGCGGCAGGGTTGGGCATCGATATGCAGGAAGTGATGGCGTTCGGCGACGGTTTGAACGATATAGAAATGATAAAAGCCGTGGGGTTTGGCGTGGCAATGGGCAACGGCCATCCTGATTTGAAAGCGGCGGCGGATTATATCTGCCCGACAGTAGAAGAAGACGGCGTGTATAGCGGATTGAAATCGCTGGGGATTATCTAGCACCGCTCTGCCGGGCAGAAGCGGTCGGGGCGCGGGCGTTGGAACCGCCGAAGGTGCGGCGGGGATTGGCCGTCTGAAACCGTTTTTCGGACGGCCGGTGCCGTTTCCGGCGCCGCCGTGCCCGTGGTATGGTGCTCCGGCATGAGGGCAGGAGGTGCACGGGATGGTTGGCGCGCTGAAAAACAAAGCAGGTCTGCCGGCGTTTCAGACGGCCGAATCCGCCCGCAGGCAAACTGTTCTGCAAGGGCATTATCTGCTAAATTAAAAAAACGGAATCAAACCGGCTGTGCAGCCGTTTCAAGGAAAAAAAACAATGAATAAACTTGTAGAGAAAGAGCGTAAGTTTTTCGGGCATCCGTGGCAGCTTTCCTCGCTGTTTCAGATTGAGCTGTGGGAGCGTTTTTCGTTTTACGGTATGCAGGGTATCCTGCTGATCTATCTTTACTATCAAACCACCGAAGGCGGTTTGGGCATCGATAAGGCGGCGGCAGGCGGTATTGTCGGCACTTACGGCGGCAGCGTTTATCTTTCCACCATTTTGGGCGGCTGGCTGGCCGACCGTTTGTGGGGGGCGGAGCGCACGCTGTTTTATGCGGGCATGATGGTCATGGCCGGGCATATCGCGCTGGCTTTGATCCCGGGCGTGGCCGGCTTGTTTTGCGGCTTGGTGCTGATTGCGCTGGGCAGCGGCGGGGTGAAGGCAGCGGCAGGTTCGATGGTGGGATCGCTGTATGAAAGCGAAGAGTTGCGCCCGCTGCGCGATGCGGGGTTTTCGATTTTTTATATTTCCATCAATATCGGCGGTTTTTTGGGCCCGCTGCTGACCGGCCTGCTGCAAAGCAATCTGGGTTTCCATTACGGCTTCGGGGCGGCAGCAGTGGGCATGGCTTTGGGCCTGCTGCAATATGCGTACGGGCGCAAAGCGCTGCCGCCTACGCCGGCGCCGTTTCCGCTGCCCGCAGGTAAGGGAAAAGCGGCGGCAGCGGCAGCCGCGGGTGTGGTTGCGGTTTTGCTGGCAGCGGTATGGTCGGGTTGGCTCAATTTGGATAATTTTTCAACCTTGCTGCTGGCTGCGGTGATTCTGGCGGCTTTGGTTTATTTTGTGCGCCTGCTCGGCGGCTCGGGCGTAGAGGCGCAAAACAAGCGTTATATTACCGCCTATATCCCGCTGTTTGCGGCGATTTGTATTTTTTGGGCGCTGTGGTTCCAAGTGTTTACTGCGGTTACGGTGTATTTCGATGAAACGGCCGACCGCAGCATCGGCAGCTTTACCATACCCGTGGCGTGGAAAGATTCGCTGCAAAGTTTGTGGGTGATACTGTTTTCCGGCCTGATGGCGGCAATGTGGACGAAAATGGGCAGAAAACAGCCGAAAACGCCGTTGAAATTCGCGTTGTCGGTGATTGTGCTGGGCGTATCGTATTGGTGTTTCGTGCCGTTTATCACATCGGGCACGGTTATGCCGCTGGCAGTGTTTGCACTGGTTATTTTGGGCATCACCATTGCCGAATTGCTCATTTCGCCGATTTCTTTGTCGCTGACTACCAAAATCGCGCCGCCCCACTTCAAAACCCAGATGGTTGCGCTGACCTTTTTGGCATTTTCACTGGGCTTTACTTTGGGCGGGCGATTGTTTAAAGAATATTTCACCGCTGAAAATGCCGCCGCGTTTTACCGTTTGATCGGCACGGTGGGGCTGGCGGCAGGCTTGGTGCTGCTGGTGTTGGTGCCGGTATTGAACCGCCTGCTCGAAGGCGTGGATTGACACCGCCCCGGACAAATCACAGCAATATCACTTTTCGGAGAGTTCAGTATGGACACGCCTTCCCAACGTTTGGCCGCTCTGCGCCAAATCATGAGCACACAATCATTTGATGCGTGGATTATCCCTTCGGCCGACCCGCATTTGTCGGAATACCTGCCGCAGCACTGGCAGGCGCGGGTGTATGTTTCGGGCTTTACCGGCTCGGCCGGCACGCTGGTGGTAAAAAAAGACAGCGCCGATTTGTGGGCAGACAGCCGCTATTGGGAGCAGGCGGCGCAGCAGCTTGCCGGCAGCGGCATCGCCCTGCAAAAACTCGGTTTGGGCAAAACCCATGTGGAAGACCTGGCTGAGAGCCTGCCCGAAAACGCCCGCGTGGGCATCGCGCCCGATATGCTGTCGCTGGCCGCCAAACGCCGTCTGAAAAGCGCGTTTGCGGCAAAAAACATCAGCCTGGTTCACAGTGGCGATATTCTCGCCGCCGTTTGGGAAAACCGCGCCGCCTTGCCGCAATCGCCGGTTTACCCGCACGATGCCGTCTTTGTGAACGAAAGTGCCGCCGCCAAACTGGCGCGGGTGCGCGCGGCCATGAAAGAGCAAGGTGCGGATTACCACCTGGTTTCTTCGTTGGACGACACCGCCTGGCTCACCAATCTGCGCGGCAGCGATGTGCCGTTTAATCCCGTGTTTTTGTCTTATTTACTTATCGGGCAGAATCAGGCCGTGCTGTTTGCCGCGCCCGAAGCCTTAACGCCCGCCGCCCGCGCCGTATTGGCCGAAGCCGCTATCGATATTGCCGGTTACCATGAAGCGGCGGCCGCCTTGTCGCAGATTAACGGCAGCCTGCTGATTGATCCCGCCAAAACGGCGGTCAGCACGCTGGCGCAACTGCCCGACAGCGTGCGGCTGGTCGAAAGCACCAACCCCTCCACCCTGTTTAAATCGATGAAATCCGCCGCCGACATCGCCCATATCCGCGAAACCATGCGCCAAGACGGCGCGGCTCTGTGCGGCTTTTTTGCCGAGCTGGAGCAGAAGCTCGCAAACGGCGAAACCGTTACCGAGTTGGACATCGACACCCTGCTGCTGGCGCACCGCAGCCGCCGCCCGCATTTTGTCTCGCCCAGCTTCAACACCATTGCCGGCTACAACGCCAACGGCGCGCTGCCGCATTACAGCGCCACGCCCGAAGCCCATGCCGTTATCGGCGGCAACGGCCTCTTGCTGATTGATTCAGGCGGCCAATATCAGGGCGGCACTACAGACATTACCCGCGTGATGCCTGTCGGCACGCCGAGTGCCGCGCAAAAGCGCGATTTCACGCTGGTGCTCAAAGCTCATATCGCGCTGGCGCAGGCAGTGTTCCCCGAAAATATTCCCGCACCGATGATTGATGCCCTTTGCCGCGCACCGCTGTGGCAGGCGCAATGCGACTACGGCCACGGCACGGGGCACGGCGTGGGCTATTTTCTCAACGTGCATGAAGGGCCGCAGGTGGTTTCCTATCATGCCGCCCCCAATCCCGGCCATGCCATGAAGGCCGGCATGCTCAGCTCCAACGAACCCGGCCTCTACCGCCCGCAGCAATGGGGCATACGCATTGAAAACCTGGTGGTAAACCAGCCGGTGGAAAACCCCGCCGAAGCTGCGTTCGGCCGCTTTTTGTGTTTCGAAACCGTTACCCTGTGCCCGATCGACACCCGCCTGGTGGATAAGGATTTGATGACGGCTGCCGAAACCGAATGGCTCAACCGCTATCATGCCCAAGTGCGCGAAAAACTGCTGCCGCTGGTGGAAGGCGCGGCGAAAGCCTGGTTGGAAGCGCGCACCGCCGCCGTTTGAGCCGCGCGTACCCGCCAAACCCGCATAACCGTTGTCAGGCAGAAACTTTTGCAAAATTCATTTAGGCCGTCTGAAAGCAGGCGGAATCAGAATTTCAGACGGCCGCAGGAGATATGTTCAGGTTGGAATTTGCTTTAATCAATATTTCATGCCTTGATGAAAATAAAATAAGGCCGTCTGAAAAAATGTTCAGACGGCCTTTAGCCTGCTGTTTTTTAGAGCCTGCGGTTTCGGCAACGGCTCAACCGCTATCACGTCCAAGTGCGCGAAAAACTGCTGCCGCCGGTGGAGGGCGCGGCGAAAGCCTGGCGGCACGCGCCAGCGTTGTTTAAGCATCGTATTCAGCCCCGCCCGGCATAAACCGTTGCCGGGCGTTATCAGGCCGTCTGAAAACCATTGCAATCAGGCTTTCAGACGGCCTGAGGCTTTTGCAGAAATCTCTTAAAAGGCTGTCTGAAATGTTTGAATATCGTCATTTCCGCGCAGGCGGGAGTTGACCGTTATCGTGCGCTATGGAAATACAATGATTGACGGTTCCCATGCCGGATTCCCGCCTTGCAGGGGGCAGCGCAGCAGGCTTGCAAAGTTGATGGCGGAGCCCGGGCTTTCGGGAGGCGGCTTGCCTGTAGCGAAACCATGCGTGTCTGCTGCCAATACCGGGATTATGGCTGCCGGGGGCGGGAATTTGCGCGATTTATTCATTTTTCTATTTATATTTCAAAACTTTATAAAATATCAGGCCGTCTGAAAGAGGTTTCAGACGGCCTTGGGCATGACTGCTCGTTTGGGGTTGCCGTTTAAGGCACGGCAAAGCCGGCAAGCGGAGTGATGCGGTGGGTGCGCCGGGCGGGATTGCGCAGCGGGCGGTTTAAATACCGCCTTGTGCTTTCACTTTTGCAGCGCCGAATTCCAGCTTGCTCAGGGCGGAAAGATAGGCTTTGGCGGTGGCCGCCAGCACATCGGTGTCGGCTCCTTGCCCGTTGACCACGCGGCCGCCGCGCGCAAGGCGCACGCTGGTTTCGCCCTGGCTCTCGGTGCCTTCGGTTACGGCGTTTACCGAATAAAGCTGTAGGACGGCACCGCTGTCTGCCACGCTTTCGATGGCTTTAAAGATGGCATCTACGGGGCCTGAGCCGGTGGCTTCGGCCTGTTTTTCTTCGCCTTTCACGCTGAATACGATTTGCGCGCGCGGCTCTTCGCCGGTTTCGGTGATGATGCGCTGCGACACAAATTTATAGGCATCTTGGGCAAGGCTGTGCATTTCATCGGAAACCAGCGCGTGCAGGTCTTCATCGAAGATTTCGCGTTTTTTGTCGGCCAGCTCTTTAAAGCGGGCGAAAGCGGCATTTAAGGCCTCTTCGCTGCCCAGCCCGATGCCCAGGTCGGCAAGCTTGGTTTTAAAGGCGTTGCGGCCGGAAAGTTTGCCCAGGCTCAGGCGGTTGGCCGCCCAGCCCACCGATTCGGCCGACATGATTTCGTAGGTTTCGCGGTGTTTGAGCACGCCGTCTTGGTGGATGCCCGATTCGTGCGCGAAAGCGTTGGCGCCGACAATGGCTTTGTTGGGTTGCACGGGGTAGCCGGTTATGGTGGACACGAGTTTGGAAGAAGGCACGATTTGGGTGGTGTCGATGCCGGTTTCCAAGCCGAAAACATCGCTGCGGGTTTTCAGCGCCATTACGATTTCTTCGATGGCAGCGTTGCCGGCGCGCTCGCCCAAACCGTTAACGGTGCATTCTACCTGGCGCGCGCCGCCTTTCAATGCCGCCAGCGAGTTGGCAACGGCCAGCCCCAAATCGTTGTGGCAGTGTGCCGACCACACCACTTTGCTGCTGCCGGGGGTTTTGGCAATCAGCTCGCGGAAAAATTCTTCGGTTTTGTGGGGAACCGAATAGCCTACGGTGTCGGGAATGTTGATGGTGGTGGCGCCTGCTTCAATCACCGCGCCGCAGACTTCGGCGAGAAAGCCGATTTCGGAACGCAGCGCGTCTTCGCATGAAAATTCAACATCATTGGTGTATTCTTTGGCGGTTTTCACAGCTTTCACGGCAGCCTCCACCACTTTGGCCGGTTTCATTTTCAGCTTGTGTTCCATGTGGATGGGGCTGGTGGCGATAAAGGTGTGGATGCGGCGGTTGGCGGCAGGGGCAACGGCTTCGCCCGCTTTGCGGATGTCGTTTTCAACCGCGCGCGCCAGCGAGCAGACGGTGGCGCGGGTGAGCGTTTTGGCGATTTCGTTTACCGCTTCAAAATCGCCGGGGCTGGCGGCGGCAAAGCCCGCTTCAATCACATCCACTCCCAGCTTTTCAAGCTGGCGGGCAATGCGCACTTTTTCTTCTTTGCTCATGGCGGCACCGGGCGACTGTTCGCCGTCGCGCAGGGTGGTGTCGAAAATGATAACGCGGTTGTTTTGGGGCATGGTTTGTTTCTCCAGGGTGGTGTGTTGCTGTAAAAAGGCATTCAAATCCAAAGGGCGGCCTTGCGCTTCGGCCAGGGCGGTGAGTTTTTGCAGCTGCGCCAGCGGCAGCGAACCGCGGCTGCGCCATTTGTAGATGGCCGCCGTGCTGGCGGCGTTTTCGGGATCGTGTGCTTTCAGGGCTTCGGCCAGGGCGTTTACGCCGCCGAAATAGGCGATTAAGCGGTCGATGTCTAATTGCATGGGGTGCCTTTGTCTAATTTTGTTTCGGTAGTGTGGGATATGTAGCGATTATACATAAATCAGACAAAACGGCAATAAATTTAAAGAAAGTTTGTTTGCGTTTGAAAAATAATCCAATAAATAATACTTTTTGTCTAATTGATTGGTGTCTGATTGTTTTCGGCATTTGGGAAGGGTTTGGCTTGGGGCCGTAACGATTAACGGTTTGATTGGTTTATGGCTGCTGCTTAATAATGGCTTTAACCGCTTTGCTGTACCGTTTGCGTTTATCCGCCCTGTTTCTGCTTTTCGGCGGGCGGCTGCCTGTTTTTATGGAATAGATACGGTTGAAAGGCCGATAACCCGGGCAGAATTAAACAAGCCCTGCAAAAAAGTTTGTCTGCCGTTATTTCTGTGCGGGCGGGAAAAACCGCGCTGTATAGTTTTTCAGACGGCTGGGGATAGGTTTGCAAGGGCTTTTCGTTGGTAAGAAATGCGCTCTGTATGGGGCGCAATATCAAGTTTGGGGCCGTCTGAACATTTCAGACGGCCCCAACGCCGGAAAAGGCGGGTTGCTTCTTTTTTCTATGCCGCGCGGCTTTGTTCTGCTGAAATAATGGCTTTGTGGTTTTGGGGCAGGCTTGGGAAAGGCACGGCGTTGCCGCGCCTTTGGGCATGCTCGGCAAGCTTCAAAAATTCTAAAATGCGCTTCAGGCAAAAAACGGAAAGCGTACACAACGCCGGGGTTTTCTGTATTTGAGGCCGTCTGAAAATATTGGGGTTTCAGACGGCCTCTGCGAAGATTGCGGGCTGCGCCTTACCGCAGCTTGTTTTCACATCATGGCAGCGTTTGCTTTGCAGCGGGCCGGTTGCCGCCCGGTTCTGCCGTTTTGTATTTATTTTGGCGGATTGGCGGGGTTTGCGAATTTATTGCCCTGTTTGTGCAGCAGATGCGCCATTACCTGCAAATCGCGCCCGCCCAGCTTGAGCGCGGCATCGACCCAGATGGCGGTGATGTCTGCAAGCTCTTGATAGGAAACGGGGTTGCAGTAATCTTTTACCCGGCGCATGGCGCGGTGGCTGTTGGGGGATTTTTCAGCGCGCTCGATATAGCGCAGCACTTCCTGCCGCCCGCAGTTTTTTTCGGCCAAAATGTCCACCACACCCATTTCGTAAAGCTGTTCGGCGGTGTAGATTTCGCCGCCCATCATCATTTTTTCTGCCACGCCCGTGCCGGCTTTGCGCGAGAGCATCGAATACGCGCCCATGCCGGGAAAAAGGTTGAACAGCACTTCGGGCAAGCCCATGCGCGTGCCTTTTTCGGCCACCAGCACGTTGCCTGCCAGTGCGCCCTCGAAACCGCCGCCCAGTGCATCGCCTTCGACCAGATTGATGGTGGTCAGCTCCCGGTTCAAATGGGTCATCACTTCGTACAATACTTTGATGCAGTCGGCGGCATAGCTCATCAGGGTGCTGCGGTCGCGGCGCGCAATCGCTTGTGCAAACAGGTGTAAATCGCCGCCGAGGTTATATACGCCCGGTATGCCCGATGTGCCGACAATATAGCGGTATTCGCGGCGGCCTGAGTCGATTTCGGTGCGCACATCATCGAAATACGCTAACAGGCTGTGCAGCAGCGCCGGCGTGAAGCACGGCAGGGGTTGTGCCGCCATCGCCACCCAGGCGGCTTTGTGCTGCGGGTCATAGCTGACCTGCATGTGGGGATAATGTTTATCCATGCTGTTCCTTTGCTGTTGCCGGCCGTAACGGCCTGTTTATTGTGAATCCGCTGTGTTTTCGGCAGCGGGCAGGCCGCAGCGGGAATAAAGCGGATCCGCTATATCAGTTACTGATGTTTGGCAACGGTAAAAGTTCCGGCATATTCACAGAGGGGAAAACAGGCAGAGACTCTTTGCAACAATATCCCAATGCCGTCTGAAAGGCTTAAATACTGCCATTACCGCGCAGGCGGAAATCTATGAAAATATTGCAGTATTGTTTAAACAGATACTTGGGCGGCAAACAATCGGCTTTCCGCCTGTGCGGTAACAACGGCAGATAAACTTCTTGTGTTTTTTGAATTTTGCAAAAGTTTCAGGCCGTCTGAAAGCATAGTCGGGCGTTTCAGACGGCCTGTCGTTGAAAATGCGGTAAAACAAAGCAAAACCATGCAGCAAACCGAAAGCGGCAGATGGCGCGGAGCCGGTTATCTTACCCCTTCATCTCTGTTACGGTCTCGCGCCTTAGCACAAAGAGAACGGTTTTACCGCCGCTTCGGCAACAGAGCCGGTTCCGTATGGTTTGATGCTGTCTGCGGCCTTGCGGCGAAAATAAAGGAACTGCCGCTTCGGCGTGAAGCCGGGGCGGGCAATGCGGCATCATTTTATTTTGATTGGCTTTATTTTCGAGCTATGCCGGCTGCGACTCCTGCAACCAGGCCTGCGCAGAAGCGGTATCTTCAAAATATTTGGGGTGCTGTTGGGTAATCAGCCCGGAGAGGCGGGTGCCGAGTTTGATCCAAACATCATCGACCACAATGGCGATGCGGCCGAAATCGTTTTCGTGTTGGCGCATAAATTTAAGCTGTTCCACCGCCATATCGATGGTGAAATCTTTGAGCATGGTTAAATCGAGCAGCATATCGGGGCGGTGGACTTTCTGCGTGCATTCCAAAGCGGCGCGCTCGAATTGGTAGAAATCTTCCAGCGTGAATTCGTTATACAGTGCCACATTCAAACCATAGGCCTGCTCTCTGATGGAAATCATGATGCTGCTCCTTAGTGTTGTCGGGATTTGCGCCGCTGCGGCGGTTTGATGCTGCTCAAAATACCGCTTGCCGCAATAATACCCATTCCCAGCATTTCCTGCCAACTGATTTTGTCGGACAAAAACCAAGCGCCTGCCAGCGAAGAAAACACCACGGTGAGATAGGAGAGCGAGGCCACGGTGAATGTGTTGCCGACTTTATAGGCGCGGGTGAGGCAGAGCTGCGCGGCCAGCGCCGATGCGCCGATGCCCAGCAGGGAGGGCAGGGAGGCGGCGGTGGGCAGGTGCCAGCCGGTGAGGCTTGCCCACAGCGCCGATAAAGCCATGCCGACTAACGAGAGATAAAACACCACCCGCCAGCCCGGCTCGCCCAAAAGTGAAAGCCCGCGCACCTGCAGATAAGCCCAGCCCGCCAAGAGGCCGCCAAGTAGGCCCACCAAAGCCGCCGGTTCCTGCCCGCTTTGAAAAGAAGGGTTGAGCAGCAACACCACGCCGCCAAAGCCCAGCAGCAGCACCGCCAGCGTGTAGGCCGACACCCGCTCTTTCAATACGGCAAACGACAGCACTGCCAGAAAAATCGAAGAGGTATAGCCCAGCGTTACGCCGGTGGCCAGCGGCAGGTGCATCACGGCATAGAAAATGCAAAACATCCCCAGCGTGCCGGAAATGCTGCGGTTTAAATGTGCACGCCAATGCGGCGTGGCGAAAGTTTTGCCTTGCACTTTGGCGGTGGCGCCGAGAAACAGCGCGGCAAAAGCCATGCGCCAGAAAACCAGCTCGCCGGCGCCGAAGCCGAAAGTTTGCGAAGCGGTTTTCACCCAAAAATTCATCAGGGTGAAGCAGAGGGCGGCCAAAATCATCCAGCCCGAGCCGAGCGGGTCTTTGGGGGCGGAAAGGGGGGAAGCCATAGCGGTTGGTCGGTTTGGAAGTGGAAACAGCGGCTTTATAGCGGATATCCGTTTTGCGCACAAGGCCGGCAGGCAGTGAGGCAGAGCGGTGCCGTAAAAGCCGTCTGAAAGGTTGGCCGTCTGAAAGGTTGGCCGTCTGAAAGGTTGGCCGTCTGAAAAGGTTGTTCAGACGGTTGGCGGTTTGACGGCAGGCCGGCTGCCGGGCGGTTGGTTTCTGCTTGGTTTTTTCAGCTTTCAGGCGGCAGGGTGCCGCTGCCTGCGGTTGCGGGCAGGCGCACTTCGCTGTAGAAGCTGCCGTTAATCTGGGTGGTGTTGATGTGATACATACGGTAGGCATGGAATAATTCTTCATCGGGCGGCTCGGGGTGTTTCCAAAATTCGGCCAAGCTGCCTTGAAAGGTGATGCCGGGAATATCGTAGGCGGCGCGGCCGATGGTTTTGACCGGCATGCCGTGAATCAGCGCGGAGAGACCGCTGGTGCTGTTGAGCGTAACCATGCCGGCGCCGTAGCGCAGAAAAACGGGCAGCGGGGCATCGTGCACATAAAAAATGCGGCCTTTGAGCTTGGGGTGTTGCCGGATAAAGCGGTTGATGTCGCGGCGGTAATCGGTAAAGCCTCTGTCCATCGGGTGGTGTTTCACAATCAGGTTGGTGTGTTCGGGCGCGTGGGCGGCAAACGATGTGAGCACGTGCAGCAGAAAATTCTGCACCGATGAAAAATCGCTGTGTATGCGCACTTGGCTGTCGTTGAACACTTGCAGCGGCAGAATATAAAACCTGCCGTAGCGGCCGCTTGCTGTTTCGCGGCCGAATTTGCGGTCTTGCAGCATATAAACGGCGCGCTTGACACCTGAGCGCGCCCAAGCGCGGATATAGTGGCTTAAGCTGTTGATGCGGTGGTGGATATAATGCGGATAGCGGCTGTGCTGCCGGGCGGCGGCAAAATAGTAGCGCACCGCGCATTTTGCCATCGGCCAAAAACCGCCGCGCACGGGGGGCGGTTCAATGTATTCTTGCCGGCGCAGGCGGGCAAAGGCCGTCTGAAAAAAGGCGGCATCGCGCGGAAGCGGCGAAAAAGCGTTTACGCCGTGTTTTTCGAGCGTGATGTAGAAAGGGCGGAAATAGCCTTCTTCAAATACCCAAAAATCGATGCCGTGTTCTTCGGCCACCTGCCTGGCGGCGGTGTGGTAGGGGCGGAAATCGCCGAAACACACCACGGCATCGATGCGGTTTTCCTGCACAAATGCGGCCAGAAAGGCCGGGAAGGCCTGATAGGTGTCGCGGTAGGCAAAGGTGCGCGGCATATGCAGCGGGTAAAACACCTCATCGCCATAATTGAAATTGAGCTTGAACACGGTTTTGCGGCGGTTTTCGGTGAGCCATTGCGAGAAGGTTTTGAAAAACGGCCCCACCGGCCCCTGCAACAGCAAAATGCGCCTGCTGCTGCGGCAGAGTGCTTCCAGCGATCCGGGAATAAAGGTGTTTGTCATCAACACTTCCTTAATGGTTCAACCTTGTGGTCTATATCGTGAATCACTTTATCTCCTTTCAGTAAGGCGTTGCTGCGGCTTGGTGCAGAGAGAACGGGTTGTCAGCTTCGGGGCGGCAGCAGAGTTCGGCTCCGTTATCTTCAACTGTTTGCGGCCTGCTGCCTGTTGCTGAAATAAAGCATTCAATATATTGATTTTTTGAATCCGGCTTTTATGGCCTGAATAACACGCGCAGCTGTTTGAGTTTGCCCCACTGTTTGGCGGCAAAACTTCTTTTCAGACGGCCGCCGCCTTGCTGCGTTTTCTGCCTGCGCAGAATATTGACGGCGGTTTGCGCATCGACCGGGCGGCGGGTTTCGGGGCAGACATAATCGGGGTAATAAACCAGCGTGCCTGCCACCAGCTGCCACAAAGCCAGTTTGCGCGTGCGGCGGGGAAGCGGCAGGTGGTCGCGGGTCAAACCCCAGCCCGCATAAAAAGGCAGGCCGTAGCAATGCACGGTTTTGCCGCGCAGCAGGGCTTCGAAGCCTGAAAGCGAGGTGAGCGTGTGCACTTCGTGGGCGTGTTGCAGGCAGGTGGCAATATCGCATTCGGTTACGGTTTGGTCGGCATAGCGCGCGGCCTCTTCGGGGGGGATGTGGCCGGTGCGGTTACCGCTCACCACATCGGGGTGCGGTTTGTAGATAATGTAGGCATAGGGGTTGAGCGCACGCACTTTTTTCAGCAAATCCAGATTTTTGCGGATTGCGGGCGAGCCGTGGCGCAGCGAGGCATCGTCTTCAACCTGGCCGGGCACCAGCAGCACCCTGCCGGCATCGGGCGGAACGGCCAACGCGCCGCCGCCGACATTGTATTTGCTGATGCCCGCTTCGGTGAGCGCGTTTTGCAGCGATGAGGCCGTCTGAAAATCCCGCCGGGTAAATGTTTGGTTTTGCAGGATATGCTCCAAGCGCGAGGGCTTTTCTGCGTTAAAGTAAATGCCCATAGGGTCGCAAACCAGCGAGAGCGGCGGCACCAGATTCGAGCCCAAGCCCACCGAGCGGATAAAGCCGTCTTCCATATGCAGCACGGGCAGGCCGCGTTCGGCGGCAAAATCCAGCAGCTCCTGCCTGCCGCAGCCCCACACCAACAGCCGCGCATCGGCAGGCAGCGGCATTTCGCGCAGTTTTTTCAGCGATGAAACAAAATGCAGGCGGCAGGCGGGAGCATGGAAAAACGGTTTCATCACCGCCCGTTTCCACAGCGATACGCCCACGCAGTAAAGATTGCCGCGCAGTTTTTCGTTGCGGCGGCGCTCGGCGGCCAAATGGCCGATAACGTCAAACACCGTGCCTGCTTCGCCCGTGTTGGGATTGAGATAGCGGCTGTATTGCAGATAGGCTGCGGCAAAAAGCTGCATCAGCGTGCGCGGGGCGCGGCGGTTCTGCTGCTGCAGGGTTTTCACGCCCGCATGGCGGTCGTCTGAAACGCCCCAGCCGGCATACCAGGGCAGCCCGAACACTGCCACCGGTTTGCCCAGCAGCAAGGCCTCGAAGCCCATCTGCGAAGTTACGCAATACACTTTATCCACTTGCGCGAGCAGTGAGAGCGGGCTGACATCGGCCGCCAGCAGGCGCACGTTTTGCGCTTGCGGCAAATCGGTGAGGTAGCCGCGTTTTTTGCCGTTTAACACATCGGGGTGGGTTTTCACCCAAATTTCAGC
Source organism: Neisseria sp. 19428wB4_WF04 (assembly GCF_015235335.1). Classification (NCBI taxonomy): domain Bacteria; kingdom Pseudomonadati; phylum Pseudomonadota; class Betaproteobacteria; order Neisseriales; family Neisseriaceae; genus Neisseria; species Neisseria sp. 19428wB4_WF04. The sequence goes on along the minus strand of NZ_JADGLG010000011.1, from coordinate 38,310 downwards.
ATCGGGATTTTCGGCTGAGGCCGTCTGAAACATTTGCGCAAAGGTTTGCGCATCGGCTGCACCGTATTGCACCGCCATATCGCCGTAGGTTTGGTCGATAACCAGCACGATTTCTTTTTCAGACGGCCTGAGATGTTTATTTCCGTTATACTCGGGCTTGACCTGAGTATCCCGCTTTGTCTCTGCCCCGCTTGATTTGCCATACGCGGATTCAGGCACGCACGCGGTATCGGAATGCCCGGCCTGAAACACATCCCAAGAAAAATCAGGCGCATGGTTATATTTCGACAAACCGTGGGCAACGATTAATTCTGCCGCTTTTGGGGCATCGGCCAATGTTTCAGACGGCATCTGATCCGCTGCCAAAATCAACGCCTCCAAGCGGGAGGGGCGGGTGGTGTCGTAATAGATGCCCAAATCGTCTGCCACCATAGAAAACGGCGGCCAACCTTCCACGCCCAAGCCGAGCGAGCGCAGAAAGCCGTCTTCAAGATAAATAACGTTTTTTTTCAACACCGAGCGTATCCAATATTCCCGCCGGGTATGTTTTCTGCCCCACAATAGAACCTCTCCGCCAGCCTGCCCGGCAGGGTGAAGGAGGGCGCGCAGTGTTTTTTGTTGGCGCCAAAGCCCGAAACTTGAGAAAAGCATTTTATTTTGTTGAGTGGATAACAGATTGGATTTTTTCTAAAAATTTCCGCCAAGTGAAATGGTTTAACACAAAGTCTGCCCCGGCCTTGGCCATTTCCAAATCATGTTCAGACGGCCCGTGTTTCAAACGTTCAAATAAAGCTGCCGCTTCATCTTCATGGTTCACGATATGGCAATAATCTTTAAACAGCCTGTCCATCGCTATGCCGGGGGTGGAAACCAAAATGCCGCCGCAGGCCAGAATTTCCACTACCCGCCGTGAAAACATAGTGGGTGAGTCTTCAATGGTGTTTACATTCAGCGACACTGCAAAACGGCGGTAGATATCGGCGGTTTGGGCATAATCTAAAGCCGGCATGATTTTCAGGCCGAATTCCTGCTCAGGGTAACGGTAGTTGCTTGATTTTCTGTTTGAATTTCGGTCGAAAACCGTAACCGGCAAACCCGCCTTCAAAGCCGCAGAAAACAGCATTTCCTGGCGTTCGCGGCGTTTGTTGTGAATATGCCTGCTGAAGCTGCCGACAAAATTTGCTTCCACCTGCCGAAAGTTAAACCCTTGATAGTTATGGATACGGGGTTGGACGGGAAACATCGCTACATCAACCGTGGTTGAGGCAGGCACAACCGCCCGATATCGCTCCACACAATTTTCATCCACGGTAAAAATATGGTCGAAATGTTTGGCAGAATCAATAAAGCGGTCGAAATGAACCGAATCTTCTTTATTCCAAAAAACGGTGGGAATCCCCTTATCTTTTGCGGTCTGAACCAAACGCACCAGTTTTTCGTTGCTGCGTTTGGGGTGGTCGGGATAAGAGGCGATTTTGAACTTCCAGCGGTTTTTTCGGCCGTTCCATGCAGACTCGACCAATAATACCGAGCCGTTGTTTTTGCGGAGGGAAAACCAACTGCTGCTTAGTGATATATCTTCTTTTTGTAGAGATGTTTGGGTCAAGCTGTCGCTGATTAAATAGATGTTCATTTGCCGGCCTTGTTGATCTCTGCTTCTAAGATTATATTTTTTCCTTTAGGATAAAATTCTTGAATGGAAAAAACGGCACGCGCACCGGCGGGTATGCAGAATCTGATTTCACGTTCATAAACGGTATAAGCTTGGGTGGCGATATACTTGAAATAGCCGATATCTTTTACAGCGGAAAGGGTGTATTTTTGCCCGGCATACCACTCGGTTTCTTCCGGTTCGTATTTCAGCGTATGCAGTAAATCTTTTTCCCCTGCCTGCTTGTTTCCTGCGAGAGTAATCTTGATGCTGACCGTGTAGCTTTGGTTTCCTCCTATAAAAACCAAAGGCTGATAAGCTGAATGGTTTCTTTTGATGGGTAGTGTATCCATGAACAGCGGCAGGTAATCGGTGTGGACAATATTGTCTTCCAGCGCCTTCCGGTAGGTTTTCAGACGGCCTAGATAGTTCAAAAGATACAGATACAGCGGCTTGGCATAGTGATAAGGCTGAACACCCCATTTATGGTCGGAATCTGCTTTAAACAGCTCTTGGGGGTATTCCAATATCTTGATGCCCCCTGTTTTTTCTATATGGGAGTAAAGCTCTTGTAACCAGCGGTTGTTTTCATCAATCCAAGATTGGTATAAATCTGAAACAACCTGTCCGCCGGAGCTGGTTTGGTTAGTCCAAAATACCTTATTTAAAATAATTTTATGCAAAAATTGATGTTTTTTTGCCAAATCGATAAAGTTGTCCCACCCCTTTTTCCAACGCTCAAGAAATTCATCGCTGTTAGGAGTAAGCACCTTGCCGGGTTTATCGAAGATACAATTGTTGGAAAACTCCGGGGAGAGTGTAAATACTTCTTCGTTGTCGGATACGAAAATATTAAAACGTTCGTCAATCAAATCAATAATCAGCCAATCAAATTCGTTATGCGTTAAGGCATGGGCCGTTTGTTTCGATAAATCGTTTTCTACCATTCTCTGTTGAAACGAAGATGGTATTTTTGATAAGTCTATATCTTTAACAGGCTGATGGTGGAAGGTGCCGGCAAAAGAGGTTCGAGCCAAATAAGAGACTATGTGGTATACATTTCCTTCCTCTAATGCGAAAGCATCCCTGCTGACACACGATCCTAAAATAAATAATTTATTCATTTCAATTCCATAAACTATTTTTAAAATGTGTAATTTTCTCTTGTCTAGCCAAATCATTGACTATGAATAATAAAAAACCATTCGTGAATTTTTGGAATCTTCAGGCAATCTTAAAGCATAGTATAATTTTCTTCACTTATCTATCTTTAATAAAAAGGTAGGATGCATTTGATATTTAAGATAGCCTTTAAAGTTAAGAAATGGAAATAGATTTTATAGATATTGATTTAAATCTATCGTCCCATATTATTATTCTAAAATCAGTAAGCTGTGCTGGTTTGTCCAAGATAAATGATAATGTTCCATTGGCGGTGCCATTAGATCCACAAATATATTTAAACCAACCGATATCATTATAGGATGAAAAAGTTAATCCTGATTGAACTGTTACATTCTGATCAAATTTGAAAGAGAATACTATAGCTTTGGGAGAGGTCAATTGTTTGGATAGAATAATTTCATATTCTAATTCAAATAAACATTTATCTTTATTCTTCTGAATAGCTATCGATGTATCTTTTTTGGATATTTCTAGATTGGATATAGAAAAATAAGATGTTTTCTTATCTGAAAATTCTCTAATATTCATATCCAATACAGGGAAACAAGCTATTAGTTGTTCGGAATTTTTATTTTTTGGATATTTTGATAACTCTGCTTCAACAGTAGCCTCTTGAATATTTGTTGCTTTCGAGAAGCGATAGTTAGAGTCTTGTTGTTCGTGATACGTTTGCAAATACATTATATTTGCAGAGTCTACAATAACAGGAATATTTTGATCTAAATTATGATGGCTATACATTGGAGGTAGTTCTAAATTTTTACCAGACCAGTAACCTATATAGGCCTGTCCCATAGAGGGATACTGTTGCACGACATTTCTAAAATCCATATAATTATTTTGTTTATAGAGGGCAGCAATACCTTTTCCAAAGGAAACGGCCATGTTTTTATAGGCTGACTTATTATATTTTGCTAAATTATCTAGATAGTTTATAGATAGCAGATCGTCATCATCTAAACGAAAGAAAGCTACTGCCCCACTTTCCTTTCCTTTTAAAATTGAATATAAAGGGTTTTCATTTTTCGAATCTACTTCACATAAATACAGAAAAGGATATTTTTTCTGCAAATTAAATAGTATATTTTTCCATTTTTGAGGTAAGATTGACGAATAAGAGACAATATGACGGAAATCGTATTGCTTTCTCATTTTATTCATTAAAGGTATTGATATTTCAGAAAAAATATTTACTCTAACAGACATGCGCTCATCTGAAAACAGATGAGCAATGTACTCTTCTTCTGTAAAATTAGAAACATTCCAAGCATTGCTTCCCGGAATGTATAAACTAAATCTGGTTTGTCCAATAAAATACATATCAACCTCTAATGATTAGTTAAAGTTTTATTAGATTAACATTCGTTAATTCAATATCTGCATCTTTGTGCCATAAAATTAATTTTAATTGTTCAACTATGTTGGCTTTAGATAATGTTATTTCTAAAAAATGGCTTTGTCCGCTGACCGTTGTATTCAGATATTTGTACAGACCGATTTCTTTAAGATCAGACGGCTTAAATCCCGGTACAGGTTCTGTATTAGTTGATTTAAGGGCAACTAAAGCGGCATTAACTTTGGTGTTGGCAGAAAGCTTTAGGCTGTATTCCAAGATTAATTTACAGTTGCTTTGCGCTTCTTTCGGCAATTCGATAACAATACCTTCGGCAATAAGCTTGCGGTTATGAATTTCTATAAGGCAGTTACGATTTACTGCATCGTCCTCTCTTGGTGCCGGTGCAGTCGGAAACAAGGTTGCAGAAATGTGGAACTGTCGCCGAAGCTGCTTGACAAAGGCTTCTACCGAGTAACGATTTTGAATAAGTTCTAAACCTTGTTGATTGTAGCAGTTGAATTTATTTAATGTATTTTGGGCATAAATATGTTCTGCCATGAGCTCAAGTGAATCGAATATATATTTGGGGGGATAGATATATTCTGCGCCATTCCAATTCAATAATACGCCTTGGTTGCCTGCAGAAAAGCCATCTGCCGGAGCAATATGAAAGCTTTCCGGGATCTTTTCATTATCACTGGTGGATAGAATAAAGCCGATATTTTTTAATTCTGTTTTAACATTTACCCAACCTTTGATGATAACGTGTTGGCTCAGATTGTTTTGTTTAATGAATTGTTTGCATTCATTAAAATAAGCCATTTCTTCCGGATTGTTTTTTATCCAAGGCAATTCTTCAGGCATTTTTCCGTAAACGTATAAACGGTATTTTTTATTTTTTTGCACAAGACTATTCAATAATTTTAATGCATTCAGATAACCTTTCCGAGAGGGTAGGATGCCGATAATCCCGAGATTGAAGAGCTTTTCTTCATTTTTAGAACGATCATAATCATTGCTGTCCAAATAATTGGGCAGCAGGCAGGCTTGCGATCGGGGAATACGGGTATATTCTATCAATTTTTCAAAGAAATATAGTGATACTGCAAACACGCGGTTGACTCTTGTAAAGTCTATTTGTTTGAACCAAGGAGTTGTCAGTTCAAAACGGTGCATACGGATAAAAAGTTTTTGGTTTTCTTTAATCCGTTGGCTATACCATACCGCGTTACCCAGCATCCATTCGCAGAAGATGATTTCAGCCCATTTTAGGCAGTTTTCACTGTATTGTTCATCGTGTGAGTTGTGTCCTGCCCATTCGTCTATGCGGATTTGGTAGTATTGTTTCAATTTTGGTAAAACGGGGGTAATAAATTTCAAGTCATAACCTGCTACGACCATTCTGAATTTGATTGCTTCAAGAAAACCTAAATAGTTTTTATGGTAGATTTCTTTTAATATATCTTTAACTCGTTTATTGTAGTTGAAACTTTCAATTAATTTTTTGTTTTTATTGATAAAGTCTGAAAGTTCGGCAAAGTCTTTTTTGTTAATGTCGAAACGGTTATAGGCTATCATGGATTGGATTGCAGTTTGTAAACCCACTTGCAAGCGGACTGCATAATAATCTACGCCCTGCTTTGCGAGCTTCTCTTGGGCTGTTTGCCAAACGGTTAAATGGTTTTTTAGCTCACGGGAACCATAACTTTGCGTTGAAGAGGCTTCTTCATTAATTTTTTTGTTATAAATAAATGTTGGATGATCGATATAAATAACATTATCCGCAACAGATAATACATCGGCCAAATAAATTGTATCCTCCCCCATCTTGAGATCGGAACGCCATGTAATCTGATGCTTTTTCAGCAGGCTGTGTTTAATCAGGCTGGGTACGGTTGTACTTTGTTTGCGGATAATGGTTTCAATGATTTCACGTTTATTCAGGCTATCGAGGTTTTCTAAAATCCGATTGGCAGGAAAACGTTTGTTACCATCATTGACAATAAGATAGCCGCGTACAATATCTGCATTTTTCTGCTGTGAGGCCTGTATATGTACAGCTAATGTATCACTAAAAATTTCATCATCACAATCAAGAAAAAAAATGTATTCACCTAAGGCATGAGAGACACCGAGATTACGGGGTTCGGAAGGGGAGCCGCTATTTTGGCTCATTTGCAATATTTTCCAATTAGGATGTTGTGCCGCCTGCTCATTCAGGTATGCCAACGTGCCGTCTTTGGAGCAATCATCTACAAAAATAATTTCATATTGTGAGTCGGGATAATCAATTTGCTTTAGGGAGGCAATACATGCTTCTATTTTTCCGATAGCATTGTAACAAGGAATGATAATACTGATATCCATCATTCATTCTCCTGTTTGCCGATATAGTAAATGGGGTAATCCATTGTTTGGCCGAAATGAGTTATGGCTTCGGTGAATTTTTGTGCGGATGCAAAAATATGGTTCATTTTCATTTTGGATTCAAATATATATTTTTGTTTTTTATGGGCTGTAAGTGCAATATAATTGTCTTGAATATAGCTGCTGTGTAATAGTGCTTTTTCAATAAAAGCATGTTGTAAGTTTTCCAAGCTGTCGGTTAAAGCAAAATATGGGGTTTCCAAATATTGAGAATGCTCATTTCCGTAGCGGTAAACATAAGACTCTGCCAAAATATTGATTTTCTGATAATTGAATGTTGAGTAAAGCTCTGCTGCGTCTAAATCGGAAATGGCATCTGTCAAGATTGCAAGCAGACGGTATTTATCGCCGCCAAATTTCTGCTTGAATATGCGGATTTCTTCCTGCAATTGCCTTGCATCTGATATTTTTACCGTTAGAGTAACTTTTTCTTGCTCTTGGTTATAAATAATACCCACGGTATTCAAAATATTTTCAAACCGTTTTTGATAAGTGTGGTTTGCTAAAACATTATTGAGGTTTTCTTCCCTTATCCGCTCGATTTCTTCTTGATTTAAGGTTTTCAGACGGCCGGGTTCGGAGTCTAGAAAAACCACATTGCTGCCAAACATCTTTTCCATTCCTTTGGAATGGTTGGACACGACTAATGTGTTGCTGGACATGAGCTCGAAAACGCGCCGGGCAAACATGGTTTCGGAGTCGGTTACCGTATTCAGATTCAAGCCGAACAGGCTGGATTTGTATAGCCGGGCAGTTTCTTCATTGGGAACGTTCGGCTTTTCATACTGACGATATTGTTCGGGGATTAAATGGTTTGGGTCATCGTTGCCGTAGTAACGGTTGTAAAACTCCAATTCGTAGCCGCTGTCGATTAAATTGTCAAACAGTTGGTGCATTGTTTGGGAACGATTGATATGGTTCGCATACCAGCTCCCTGCAAACACCATTTTTTCCGTACGGGGCGTTTGAGGGTTATCTATAGGGTTGAAAATGGCCGGATTGGTTGCAAACGGTAGCGCATACACATTCTCAAGACCGTATTCCTGTTTGTATTGCTCTACACATTCTTGGGCGGTTGTAAAAACAAAGTCGAAAAGGCAGGCCGTTTTCACAAAGTCGTGAATACGGTCGGAATAATGAGCCGGGTCTTCTTTATTCCAAAATATGGTCGGGATACCGTGAGTATGGCAATAATCTAAGATTTCGAGCAATTCGTTACGGTTTTCTTTTGGAAAATTCACACTGGCATAGATTTTTCCTTTCCAAGGTCTGGTTACGCTGTCTGTGCCGCTCCAAGCAGATTCGCAGAAAAATAAGTCGGGCTTTTGCTGTGCAAAAACGATTTTCCAATTATTCGGAGTAATAATCAGTGGCGTAAATTCGTCTTTAAAGGAGTTGAAACTGAATTCGTCTAAAATAATGGCAACTTTAAGTTCTTTGGCTTTTTTGTGGGCAAAATTGCGTTTCAGTATTTTGCGTTGTGCAGCCGGTATGCCGGTTGTTGATACTGTTGCCGCAATATCCTGTTGTTTCAATAGGGAAGCAGCGGGGTGTATTAAAGCTTCAAATGTATTATCTATCGGTTTCGGAGCATCCAGGTGCCCAAACCATTTTTTACATTTTTGCTCAAAAGAGCTGAGTGGATTTTTTCTCGCTTTGCGATTTAAATGTTGTATGTAAATCGACAATAGGGCATTGGGGGTAATAAAGTTGCGGATGGGGTTTTTAAAAAAATCCAGTATCAGACGGCCGAATTGATAAGCAATCGTTTGGTTATGCCTGTCTTGAAAACGTTGGGTTACCAGCAGTTGGTATTTACTTTTTTCGATACGCAAATGATACAGCTCGTCTTGCAGCTGATGGATTTTTTTTTCTTGATCTGTTTGAACGCCGTCTGAAAACTTTGCAAGCCATTTTATGGTTTTCTCAAGCTGTTCATCATCGAGCTGTATATTTTCCTGTTGGAAATAACGTTTCAAATCATCTAAATTTATTTTATTCATATGGCTGGCTCGGCATTATTCTATTTATTAAACATTAGAATAATTTTTATTTTATTGTCTGCAACTTTAATGGGGCGTGCGGTTCCGGTGGTGAGGGATACCGGTATCGCTTGATTGGCGGTAATCTGAGTTTGGCATGTTGCGATTGGCAAAAATCTACCAAATACCTTTAGTATCAACCACTACGGAACCTACAGAGGCCGTCTGAATGTTTTTAAATTCTTTATGGTCAACCAAAACCACTAAAACATCGGCTTCTGACAATGCTTTGTCCAGTTTGGTGTGGCGGATGTTTTTGGCCGCAAGTTTGGCAGGCAGGGTTTCAACGTTTGGTTCGACGGCCAAAATCTGATTGGGGTATTTCTCGGCCAGTTGCTCGGTAATCTTTAAGGCGGGGCTTTCGCGCAAATCATCGATATCGGGTTTGAATGCCAATCCCATGCAGGCAATTTTGATGTCGGCTATGGTTTTGCCGGGGTTTTTCTGCAAGGCTTCAATTACTGCGTTGTTGATTTTGTTGATAACCCATTCGGGCTTGCCATCGTTTACCAAACGCGCGGTGTGGATGAGTTTGGCCAGGTCGGGTGTTTTATTCACGATAAACCACGGATCAACGGCGATACAATGACCGCCTACGCCGCAGCCCGGTTGCAGAATATTGACGCGGGGGTGGCGGTTGGCCAGTGAGATCAATTCCCACACGTTGATATCCAGTTTGTCGCAGATAATGGAAAGCTCGTTGGCGAAGGCGATGTTTACATCTCGGAACGAGTTTTCGGTCAGTTTGCACATTTCGGCCGTGCGGGCATTGGTGATAATGCAGCTGCCTTTTACAAAAGTTTTATATAAGGCTGCGGCTTGTTTCGAACATTTAGAAGTCATGCCGCCGATAATGCGGTCGTTTTCAATCAATTCCCGCATCACTTGGCCGGGGAGTACGCGCTCGGGGCAGTGGGCGATTCGGATATCGGAGTCTTCACCTTTTTGTTGGGGAAAACTTAAATCCGGGCGTTCTGCGGCCAGCCAGCCGGACATTTGTTCGGTGGCGCCAACGGGAGAGGTGGATTCTAAAATCACTAAGTCGCCTTTTTTCAAAACAGGAGCGATGGCGTTGCAGGCGGCTTCGATATAGCTTAAATCAGGTTCGTAATTGTTGCCTTTAAACGGAGTGGGTACGGCGATTAAAAATGCTTCGGCAGGCTCGGGGGATAAGGTGGCTTTGAGTGTGCCGCTGCTGACGCATTGGTGCACGGCAGTGTCCAAATCGGGCTCGACAATGTGGATTTTTCCTTGATTAATCGTATCTACTGCATGCTGGTTGATATCTACGCCGATAACTTTTACGCCGTGGCCGGCAAAAGCAGCCGCAGTGGGCAGGCCGATGTAGCCCAAACCGATAACGGAAATAGTTTGAAAAGGTTGCATTGCGCTTTCCTCGTTAAATGGCAAGTTGTTGTTCGGTTTCTGCCGGTTGGGTAAATACCGACAAAATCTGATCCGCAGCTGTTCCGTTGCCATAAGGGTTATGTGCATCGGCCATTTTTGCGTATTCGGCAGAGTCGGCAAGCAGCCGGTTTACTTGCTCGATAATCACTTCTTGAGATGTGCCGACCAATTTAACGGTACCTGCCGCCACTGCCTCGGGGCGTTCTGTTGTATCGCGCATCACCAGTACAGGTTTGCCTAAAGAAGGGGCTTCTTCTTGAATACCGCCGGAATCGGTAAGAATCAGATACGACATTCTCATCAGATAAACAAAAGCCAAATAGTCCAAAGGCTCTATCAGATGGACGTTGTGTTTGCCGCTAAGCAGGCGGTTTACGGGCTCACGCACATTGGGATTCAGGTGCACGGGGTAAACGAATTGCACATCAGCGTGTTGATCTGCCAGTTTGGAAACCGCTTGGCAGATGTTTTCAAAACCTTCTCCGAAATTTTCCCTTCGGTGGCCGGTAATCAAAATGATTTTACCGCTGCCTAAAAAAGAGAAACGCTCTGCATATTGCTGCATCAATTCTTTATTGCTGTCGATTTTGCAGCAGGTAAGAAACAGGGCATCGATAACGGTATTTCCGGTTACATATATGCTTGAGAGGGGAACGCCTTCACGAAACAGATTGTTTTTGGTGCTTTCGGTGGGCGCGAAATGATATTTGGCGATAGCGCCGGTAAGTTTGCGGTTTCCTTCTTCGGGCCAGGGGGAATAAATATCGTTGGTGCGCAAACCTGCCTCGATATGGGCGATATCGATTTGGTTGTAATAGGCGGCTAAAGCAGTTGCCAAGGTGGTGGCAGTATCACCGTGTACAAAAACAACATCGGGTTTGTAGTCGTCTAAGATAGGCTGGATTTTTTCTAAAATAGCAGAATTTACAGTAGATAGTGTTTGTTTGCTGCTCATAATGTCCAAATCATAATCGGGTATGATTTCAAACAAGTCAAGCACTTGGTCGAGCATCTGGCGGTGTTGGGCAGTTACGCAAACACGGAAATCTGCCTTTCTTTTTTTCAAACCTTCAATTAAAGGGGCCATTTTGATAGCCTCCGGCCGGGTGCCGAATACAATCAGCAGTTTTTTAGCACGTGCGGGAGGAGGGGATACCGCTATGGGATTAAAAGCAAATGAATCGTTGAATGTTGTCAATGTCAGAGCACTATTATCGGCGTTATTGTTTTTTTGCACGGCACAGCCTTTCGTATTACACGGGTAGAACTTTGTCATATGTTTTTGAATTGCTAGGGATTATAACTCAGTTTGTGAGTTTTTGAAAAAAATTGTTTTTTTTTTTTTTTTTTTGAGTTTGTTTGGTTTGTTTTGTTAAAATAACTCCGCTTTGCGTATTGCAGGCAGTAATATTTGGCTGCAATACGCAACACTCCGATAAAAAGTGTTGGTCTGTTTTTGGCTATTTGTATAGAGAAAGTTTGTTGATGACGCGTTTCCAGTTGCCGGCCGGATGCATTCTATTGCTGCTTTTAGGGTGTGGTGCTTTGCCTACTTCAGGGCCGAATCAAACCAAGGTGATAAGTTTGCAAAATCAAAGCCGCCAGGCGGCAGTGCCTGATGTTGCTGTGGTTGATGTGGACGAGCGGGTAATTTCCACACTGTATGCGGCAGGCAGAGGGCAGTCGCTGGCTGATTTGGCAACGCGCCATTCGGGTTTTGCCGATGCAGTGGGAGAAGGCGATGTGTTGGAGATTACGCTGTGGGAGGCGGCACCTGCGGTGCTGTTTGGCGGGGCATTGAATTCTGTGGGTTCGGGGTCGGCCCAAACAGTAAGCCTGCCGCCGCAGATTGTGGACACGCGGGGCAGGGTGTCTGTGCCGTTTTTGGGCGATGTGGCGGTGAGCGGTAAAACGCCGGACAGGATACGCAGGGAAATTGTAGGCCGTCTGAAAAAAATGGCCAACCAGCCTCAGGCAATGGTGCGTGTGGCGCAGAATAATTCGAGTAATGTAACGGTAATCCGTGCCGGCCGCAGTATCCGTATGCCGCTCACCGGGCACCGGGAGCGGGTTTTGGATGCGGTGGCGGCAGTTGGCGGTACCGATAGCGGCGTGCAGGATATTTCGGTGCAGCTTACGCGCGGCGGTATAGTGCGCACGGCTGCATTGGAAACCGTTACGGCAGAGGCGGGGCAAAATATTGTCTTGCGCCCGGGGGATGTGCTGACCCTGCTTTCCAAGCCTTTGAGTTTTACGGCTTTGGGCGCGTTGGGACGCAACCAGCAGGTGCAGTTTTCGGCCAAGGGCATGAATTTGGGTGAGGCCATCGGTGTGGTGGGTGGTTTGCAGGATCGGCGTTCGAATCCGGAGGGAGTGTTTGTGTTCCGCTATCAGCCTGTTTCTGCGCTGCCGAAGGGAGAGCAGGATAAATGGTTGGGTAAAGGCTACGCTTCAGAAATGGAAGTGCCGACAGTTTACCGTGTCAATCTTTTAGATGCCAACTCGCTGTTTTGGATGCAGCGTTTTTCGATGCGGGATAAAGATATTGTGTATGTGTCGAATGCGCCGGTGGCAGAGCTTCAGAAATTTTTGCAATTTGTATTCTCGCCGATTGTCAGTGGTGTGAACAGCATTAATGATTTGGGTAATTAACCGGAAAGCGTGAAAATGTCTGAGCAAAAAGTGGATACGGAAAATACTCAAGTGTCGGCAGAAGTGAAACAGGCAACAGCTGCTAAGGCGGTCTGTGCGGCGGATATGCTGCAGCAAGGGAAAAGGTTTCGGGTGAAAAAAATCAGCAGGCTGTTTTGGGTTACGGTGATTCTTCCAACGGTTTGTTCGCTGGTTTATTTTTCGGTCTGGGCTTCAGACCGTTATGTGTCTGAATCAAGTTTTGTGGTGCGCTCGCCAAGCCATCAGGCTTCGTCTGGCGGGTTGGGGGTGCTGTTGCAGAATGCAGGGTTTTCGCGTGCGCAGGACGACACTTATACCGTGCGTGAATACATGAGCTCGAGATCGGCACTTTCAGCTTTGGAAAAAGCTATTCCGGTGCGTTCGTTTTATGAAGATAAAGGCGATATTTTCAGCCGTTTCAACGGGTTTGGCTTATACAGTGCCCATGAGGCTTTTTACCAATATTATAAAGGCAAGGTTAATATTGCGTTTGATGCCGTTTCAGGTATTTCTACTTTGAGTGTGGAGTCGTTTGATGCCGGAGACTCTCAAAAAATCAATGCGGCGTTGCTGAATCGGGGTGAAGAGCTGATTAACAGGCTCAATGAGCGGGCGCGCAAAGACACAATCGCCCAAGCGGAGCACAATGTGGCCGTGGCGGAAGAGCGGGTTAAAGAAGCGGCAGGAGAGATGGCGGTTTACCGTACCCAAAACGGTATTTTTGATTTGAAAGCGCAATCAGAGGCGCAGATGGGTTTGGTGTCTAAATTGCAGGATGAGCTGATTGTGATTCAAACCCAGCTTGACCAAGTGCGTGCGGTAACTCCTGAAAACCCTCAGATTCCGGGCTTGCAGGCGCGTGAAAAGAGCCTGAAGCGGGAAATCAAACAGCAAATGCAGATGATTTCAGGCGGCTCGGGCAATTCGATTACTGCCCAGGCGGCCGCTTACCAACGTTTGTTTTTAGAAAACGAGCTGGCCGAGAAACAACTGGCTGCGGCCATTGCCTCACTGGAGAGTGCCAAGGCGGAAGCCGACCGCAAGCAGCTTTATCTCGAAGTGGTGTCGCAGCCGAGCCGCCCCGATATGGCATTGAAACCCCACCGTGTTTACAACATCATTGCTACTTTTTTTATCGGTTTGATGCTTTACGGCATTATCAGCCTGCTTGCAGCCAGTGTGAGAGAGCATAAAAACTGATGAAAGCCCTGCAAGAAACTTCATTTAAAGAATCGCTGGTTATTCAAGGGCGGGTAATCGGCGCGCTTTTGATGCGCGAAATCATCACCCGTTACGGGCGCAGCAACATCGGTTTTTTATGGCTGTTTGTCGAACCGATGCTGATGACGGCATTTATCGTGTCGATGTGGAAATTTCTGCGTGCAGATGAGATTTCTGCATTGAATATTGTGGCGTTTGCGCTCACAGGCTATCCGATGGCTATGATGTGGCGCAATGCTTCCAACCGTGCCATCGGTGCCATTTCGGCCAATGCAAGCCTGCTGTATCACCGCAACGTGCGGGTGTTGGATACGATTTTTGCGCGGGTATTGCTTGAGGCGGCGGGAGCCACGGTGGCGCAAATCGTGATGGTGGCCGTGTTGGTGATGATAGGCTGGGTTGAAATGCCTGCCGACATTTTCTATATGCTGCTTGCGTGGATGCTGATGGCTCTGTTTGCCTTGGGGTTGGGTTTGGTGATGTGTTCTGTTGCCTTTAAATTTGATGCGGTAGGAAAACTGTGGAATACGGCGAGTTTCGTGATGCTGCCGCTTTCGGGCGCTTTCTTTTTTGTATCTTCGCTGCCGCAGCAGATTCAGGAATACGCTTTGTGGGTTCCGATGGTGCACGGTTCGGAAATGTTCCGCCACGGCTATTTCGGCAGCGGGGCAGTAACGATGGAAAACCCGTGGTATCTGTTGTTGTGTGATTTGGCATTATTGCTGATAGGCTTGGCAATGGTGGACAAGTTCAGCAAAGGGGTTGAGCCGCAATGATTTCCATCAAACATGTTTACAAGCAGTATCAAACCCGCAACGGAATGCGGACTGTATTGAACGACATCAATTTTTCATTGGCAAAGGGTGAGAAAATCGGCATTCTCGGCCGCAATGGTGCAGGAAAATCCACATTAATCCGCTTAATGAGCGGTGTAGAACCGCCGACCAAAGGCGAGATCAGGCGCAGCATGAGTGTTTCATGGCCTTTGGCATTCAGCGGCGCTTTCCAAGGCAGCCTCACCGGCATGGATAATTTGCGCTTTATCTGCCGCATTTATCATGCCGATATGGCTTATGTGAAAGCATTTACTGAAGAGTTTTCAGAGTTGGGCCAATATCTTTATGAGCCGGTAAAGCGCTATTCTTCAGGCATGAAAGCGCGGTTGGCGTTTGCACTGTCGCTGGCGGTAGAGTTCGATTGTTATCTGATTGACGAAGTAATTGCCGTGGGTGACTCGCGTTTTTCCGAAAAATGCCGTTACGAACTGTTTGAAAAACGGCATGACCGTTCGATTATTTTGGTGTCGCACAGCCCGGGCGCGATGAAACAGTATTGCGATAATGCAATGGTGCTGGAAGCCGGGCATCTGTACCGGTTTGATAATATGGATGAGGCTTATCGATATTACAACAGACAAATATAAGCCAAAGGCCGTCTGAAAATTTTCAGACGGCCTGAGTTTTTGAATCTTATTACCAAGACCTTGTTATCCACACCTGTTCGGCAATATAGCAAAACCATGTAAGAGCACCAAGGCAACGGAGCAGCCGGAACGGCAATAGAGCCGTGGCGTGTCGCCTGCTTAAAGTTTGCCGGTTTGTTGTGCTGTTTGTGTGTATTGTCATCTGTGCAGGCTGATTGCTTGATATTGATTTGAGTGGATTGGCCGGCTGCCCTGCCTTCGGCTCCACTACCTTACCCCATTCTGTGTGGTTTCATGAAAAACACCCGCACGGTTTGTGCCGTACGGGTGTTTGAATAGTGCCACTCTATATTTTCAGACGGCCTTACATCATGCCCATGCCGCCCATACCGCCCATGCCGCCCATATCGGGTGCGGCAGGTTTGTCTTCGGGGGTTTCGGCAATCATGCAGTCGGTAGTCAGCATCAGGCCGGCAATAGAAGCGGCGTGTTGCAGCGCCGAACGGGTAACTTTGGCAGGATCCAGCACGCCCATCTCCAGCATATCGCCGTAGGTGTCGTTGCCGGCGTTGTAGCCGTAGTTGCCTTTGCCTTCCAGCACTTTGTTCACCACCACGCTCGGCTCGCCGCCGGCGTTTTTCACGATTTGACGCAGCGGGGATTCTACAGCGCGCAATACGATTTGAACACCTGCGTCTTGGTCGGTATTGGAAGTTTCCACTTTAGACAAGGCCGCACGGGCACGCAGCAGTGCTACGCCGCCGCCGGCTACAATGCCTTCTTCCACTGCGGCGCGGGTTGCGTGCAGAGCATCATCAACGCGGTCTTTTTTCTCTTTCATTTCCACTTCGGTAGCCGCGCCCACTTTAATCACAGCCACGCCGCCGGCCAGTTTGGCCACACGCTCTTGCAGTTTTTCTTTGTCGTAATCGCTGGTAGCGGTTTCGATCTGCTGGCGGATTTCGGTCACACGGCCTTCAATCAGAGCGGCATCGCCGAAGCCGTCGATAATGGTGGTGTTTTCTTTGCCGATTTCGATGCGCTTGGCTTGGCCCAAGTCTTCCAACGTGGCTTTTTCCAAAGACAGGCCGACTTCTTCGGCAATCACGGTGCCGCCGGTGAGAATGGCGATGTCTTGCAGCATGGCTTTGCGGCGGTCGCCGAAGCCCGGGGCTTTAACGGCCACGGTTTTCAGAATGCCGCGCAGATTGTTTACCACCAAGGTGGCCAATGCTTCGCCTTCCACGTCTTCGGCAATAATCAGCAGCGGGCGGCTGGTTTTGGCAATCTGCTCCAAAACAGGCAGCAGGTCGCGGATGTTGCTGATTTTTTTGTCGAACAGCAACACGAAGGGGTTGTCGAGGGCAGCGATTTGTTTCTCGGGCTCGGTGATGAAGTAAGGGGAGAGGTAGCCGCGGTCAAACTGCATACCTTCTACGACATCAAGCTCGTTTTCGAGAGATTTGCCGTCTTCAACGGTAATCACACCCTCTTTGCCCACTTTTTCCATGGCTTCGGCGATGATGGCACCCACCTGCTCGTCAGAGTTGGCGGAAATAGAGCCTACCTGGGCGATTTCTTTTGAAGTGTCGCAGGGTTTGGAAATGTTTTTCAGCTCTTCCACCAAAGCGGTAACAGCTTTGTCGATACCGCGTTTCAGGTCGGTGGGATTCATACCTGCGGTAACGTATTTCATGCCTTCGGCTACGATGGCCTGCGCCAAAACAGTGGCGGTGGTGGTACCGTCGCCGGCTACATCATTGGTTTTGGAGGCGACTTCTTTCACCATTTGCGCGCCCATGTTTTCAAATTTGTCTTTCAGTTCGACTTCTTTGGCCACGGTTACGCCGTCTTTGGTGATGTGCGGGCCGCCGAAGGCGCGGTCGAGCACAACGTTGCGGCCTTTGGGGCCTAAGGTTACTTTTACTGCATCGGCCAATACATTTACGCCTTTAATCATTTTTTGGCGGACTTCATTGCCGAACTGTACGTCTTTTGCTGCCATAATCTATATACTCCGTTAATTAATTAAAATAGGCTGTTACCGGCCGTTTGAAAAATGTTTTCAGACGGCCTTTTGTCTTTTATTCGACAATGCCGAAGATATCTTCTTCGCGCATCACCAACAGCTCTTCGCCATCGGCTTTCACGGTTTGGCCGCTGTATTTGCCGAAGATGATTCTGTCGCCGACTTTTACATCGAGCGGACGGCGGTTGCCGTCGCGGCCGATTTTGCCGGCACCGACGGCGATAACTTCTCCCATATCGGGTTTTTCAGCGGCTGCACCCGGCAAAACGATGCCTGATGCGGTTTTTTCTTCAGCTTCCAAGCGTTTGACGACTACACGGTCGTGCAGGGGGCGGATAGTCATGTATATGCTCCAAATAGATAATAAAAACAAATGCCTGAATATAAGGCTGTTGAGAAAAAAATACGGCGCGCCGAGATTGTGCGCAGTATTTTGCTTTGAACGGAAGGCAAAATAGGGCTGCGTGCGGTAAATTCAAGCCCTTAAAGCGGTATTTTGTTAAAAATATTTTTCAGACGGCCGTCTGAAGGTAACGGGCAGGGCTTTATTTCTAAAAAGCGGCTTGCCATCGAAATAAAACCGCTTTCGCTGCGGCAGGAATATGTAGTGGATCCGCTTTGATTTTTGGTATGTAATCAGCAAGCCGCAGGCACCGGGGGCAGTACGGCAAGGCACAGCAGTGCTGTAACGGAAATGAAGCGGATCCACTCACTATCAGTGTTGGAAAAGGTTGGGTTGTTTACACTTTTTATACCATACCGCTTTTGTTTTCGCTGAAATGATGGTTGTGATTTTTGAGTATGCTTGAGAGCCGGGCAGATTTGCTCTATCTTTCTGCATTTTTGATCGCGCTCAAAGATTCCAAAATAGGTTTTAAGCAACAACGAAAAGTGTAAACAACGCGGGGAGCTTCTTGGTTTTAAGTCAATAAGGTAGGAATATCATCGGTGTGGTGTGCAATCAGTGCACCGGCTTTTTCCATATTGTAGATGGCCTGGCGTTCTTCTTTTGTGTTCAGGCTGCGGCAGGCGTCCAAATTGACGATTACGCGCCATTTGCCATACCAGCAAAGCTGCAGCACGGTGGCCTGTACGCAATATTCGGTTGCCAAGCCGCCGACAATCAAGGTTTCGGCATTGCGGCTGGTCAGCCATTCTATCAGGCCGGTGCTGATATTTTCTGCCATATCGTGAAAGCAGGCACCGAAAGTATGGGTGTGGCTTTCCAACCCGATATGCACTAAAAAATGGTAGTTGTCGGGCAGGGGCAGGCCGGGAAGGCTTTCATAACCTTTGGTACCCAAAACTGCATGGCTCACCCAGTCTCCGGCCATTTCCATCGGCAGATAGTGCTCCTGGCTTTCAGTTTGCCATGGTTCGTGGGGGCTGTGCGCGTCTTTGGTTAAAACCCGGTAGTGCGCCCAAGCGGCTTGGCGGTTGAGATGGGGAACAATGGATAGCGCATCCGGTACGGGAAGCTCGTTCGGGCAGAGCTCTGAAAATGTTTTCTGGGGATGTATATCAATGGCAACAATACTCATAGTAAACACCTATTTTGGAGAAAAGAGAATTCCACGCTGTGTGGTATTTATCATAATTTGCATCGTTTTTATTCTTGAAGAATTTGATTCTTTTAAAGAAGTAAAAAAACTTTGCAGTTATTTAAAATCTTACCTATATTGGATATTCGGTTTATATTACAGATAATCGGTAGTTTAGGCAAAATATTTGCGGTAAGCAGATGTTTTGAGGAGTGATTGTGCATTCTGTAAGCAACAATGCCGGTTTTATTTTTAGAAAAAATAGCTGCTTACCTTAAAGTAACACTCTTTTTTTACAAAAAACTTGCGCCGTATGGGTGATTCTGTTTTAATACATACTTTCTCAGGTACGGCCAGATAGCTCAGTTGGTAGAGCAACGGACTGAAAATCCGTGTGTCGGCGGTTCGATCCCGCCTCTGGCCACCATTTACCGCAATCATGCGGTTATTTTTTATCTGTTGCTTTTACGCTGAATAAATATAAAATTGAATGTATTTGAATACAGGCCGGGTAGGTTTACCCGGCCTGTTCGCTTATAATGATATTGTTTTTGCCGGAATAGTTTTATCAGGTATGAAACAACATTGCGGGTTTATGTCGTGCGGAAAATCATCATTGATGCCGTATAATGAATGACATATTTAATAATAATGGCAATTGCCTGTATATCAGGCAGTCAGGCAGGAATAACAACATGAGCGTCGGTATATTAAGAGTATTGGTGCAAAGCCAAATCGTTGATGCAGCACAAGTCGAACGGTATCAAAGCGTATTGAAAAGCAATAAGTCCATCCTTCCTCTGTTGTTTGAAGAAGGTGTGATTACGCCCAAAGCGTTGGGGGAGTTGCTGGCGAGGGTGTTTAGTTATCCGTTGTTGGATCTGCGTTATTATCCGCGCAGCAATATCCTTTCAGATGTGCTTTCAGAAGAGCAGATGCTGCAAAACCGCTGTATTCCGATTTTTCAGCGGGGGAGAAAAGTTTATTTCGCGGTGTCTGATCCTACCCGAATTCAGAGTTTTCAAAAAATTGCTTTCGCTTCCGGTATATCGGTTGATTTAGTTGTGGTGTGCGATGATCAACTGAACACCCTGCTTGAGTGGCTGGGTCAGCGCTCGACTTCTATCTTGAACGAAATGAGCAAGGAGCATGACGCCTCCACTCCTGCCCAGGCGCTGTATATCGATAATGAAGAGGCGGAAGATGGGCCGATTCCCCGCTTTATCCATAAAACACTTTCAGATGCATTGAATGCCGGTGCGTCCGATATCCATTTCGAGTTTTACGAACAGATGGCGAGGGTGCGTTTCCGCGTGGACGGCCAGCTGCGCGAAGTGGTGCAGCCGCCTGTGGCTGTGCGCGGCCAGTTGGCATCGCGTATCAAAGTGATGGCACGTTTGGATATTTCAGAAAAACGTGTGCCGCAAGACGGTCGTATTCAAATTGCTTTTCACAAGCACGGCCGCCCGATTGACTTCCGTGTCAGTACGCTGCCTACCCTGTTTGGCGAAAAAGTAGTGATGCGTATTTTGAATTCGGATGCGGGGGCACTCAATATCGATCAACTCGGTTTCGAGCCTTTTCAAAAAGAGATGCTGCTGGAAGCCATTCACCGCCCATATGGAATGGTGCTGGTAACAGGCCCTACCGGATCAGGTAAAACAGTGTCGCTTTATACCTGCTTGAATATTTTGAATACCGAGAGTGTGAATATTGCCACTGCGGAAGACCCGGCCGAGATTAATCTGCCGGGTATCAACCAAGTAAACGTAAATGATAAACAGGGACTTACTTTTGCGGCAGCGCTGAAGTCTTTCCTGCGCCAAGACCCGGATATCATTATGGTGGGCGAGATTCGTGACTTGGAAACAGCGGATATTGCCATTAAGGCCGCACAAACCGGGCATATGGTGTTTTCTACTCTGCATACCAACAATGCACCGGCCACTTT
Source organism: Neisseria sp. 19428wB4_WF04 (assembly GCF_015235335.1). Classification (NCBI taxonomy): domain Bacteria; kingdom Pseudomonadati; phylum Pseudomonadota; class Betaproteobacteria; order Neisseriales; family Neisseriaceae; genus Neisseria; species Neisseria sp. 19428wB4_WF04. Next base: position 17,424 of record NZ_JADGLG010000011.1, on the reverse strand, counting down.
GTCGCGTATGTTGAATATGGGGGTGGCTCCTTTCAATATTGCCAGTTCGGTCAGCCTGATCATGGCGCAACGCTTATTGCGCCGCTTATGCCAGGCCTGCAAGGCGCCGATGGAACGCCCGCCTGTATCGGCTTTGAAAAAAGCGGGTTTTACAGACGAAGATTTGGCTAAAGACTGGGTAATGTATCGTGCAGTAGGGTGTGATAGCTGCCGTGGAAAAGGCTATAAAGGCCGTGCCGGTGTTTATGAGGTAATGCCGATTACCGAAGAAATGCAGCGGGTGATTATGAATAACGGCACCGAAGTGGATATTATGAATATGGCTTATAAAGAAGGTATGGTGGATTTGCGCCGTTCCGGTTTGTTAAAAGTAATGCAGGGGATAACTTCTTTAGAAGAAGTTTTAGCTCACACCAACGATTGATGATTTTAAGAAACTGTCATCAATCAATCTTATATCAACTTTGCAATTTTGTTGTGCAATCAGTTTTGATATCTGCTGTTCGTATCAGAATGCGGGATAAATTGATTGCTTGACAGTCTCTAAAAAACAGTTTGATTATTTTAAGGGGTAAAACATGACCAAAAGCAGTATAGGCAGCCGCTCGGCCAAAAAAGACAAGGGCGTGCGTTTTTCTTTTGAGGGCAGAAATATAGACACCGAGCAAATGGTGCGCGGTGAGGTGGTGGCCAAAAACGAAGAAGAGGCGCGCAAAAAGCTCCAGCGGCGCGGTATTAAACCGCTACGCGTAAGCAAGGTTAAAGCGGTGCGTAAAAAGCGGATCACTCAGGAAGACATTACCGTATTCACCCGTCAGCTTGCTACTATGATGAAAGCCGGCCTGCCGTTGATGCAGGCATTTGAAATCGTGGCGCGCGGCCATTCCAACCCTTCTATGACGCAGATGTTGATGCAGGTGCGTGCAGATGTGGAGCAGGGTAGCGCATTGGGCAAGGCATTTTCTAAACATCCTAAATATTTCGACCGTTTTTATTGCAATCTGATTGCCGCAGGTGAGGCGGGCGGCGTGCTTGAGTCGTTATTGGACAAGTTGGCGGTATATAAAGAAAAAACCCAAGCCATCAAAAAGAAAGTAAAAAGCGCGCTTACTTACCCGATTGCTATTGTGGTGGTAGCTGTCGTGCTGGTGTTTATCATGATGGTGTTTGTGTTGCCGGAGTTCGGCAAGGTGTATAGCAGTATGGGTGCAGAACTACCAGGATTAACCCAAATCGTGATGAATATATCGAATTTGATGGTGAAGTATGCCTGGGTGATTGTGGTTGGTGCCATTGTTGCCGGCTTCGGTCTGTATCAATGGTATAAAAGATCACCAATGTTGCAAAAACGGGTTGATGCGGCTTTACTCAGGCTGCCGATCTTCGGCGATATTGTGCGCAAAGCCACGATTGCACGCTGGGCGCGCACCACAGCCACATTGTTTACTGCCGGCGTGCCTTTAGTAGAGGTGCTGGATTCGGTGTCCGGGGCAGCCGGCAATATTCTTTATGAAGAGGCCACTCAAGATATTCGTGCCAAAGTTACCCAAGGCTTGTCGCTGACCTCCAGTATGCAGGGCACCGATATGTTTCCCAATATGGTGTTACAGATGGCCGCTATTGGAGAAGAATCCGGTTCGTTAGACGATATGTTGAACAAAGCCGCCGAATTCTATGAAGATGAAGTGGACAATGCCGTTGCACAGCTCTCATCATTGATGGAGCCAGTCATCATGGTGGTGCTTGGGTCGATTATCGGCGTTATTCTCGTGGCTATGTATCTGCCCCTGTTTAACTTGGGTAACGTGGTGGGCTGAAATGTTGGCATTTCTTCACGGGCTGGCACCCTTTGCGGTGCCTTTGGCTGCTTTGACCGGCTTATTGACAGGCAGTTTTTTAAACGTAGTGATTTACCGTGTGCCGGTGATGATGGAGCGCGGATGGACGGTATTTGCCAAAGAACACCTGGGTTTGGAACTGACGGCGGCAGAGCAGCAGCCCTTTAATTTGATTAAACCGGACTCCCGTTGTCCGAAATGTTATACACCGGTTAAGCCGTGGCAGAATATTCCGGTGGTCAGTTACTTACTGTTGGGCGGTAAATGCGGGAGCTGCAAAGCCCCCATCAGCAAGCGTTATCCTTTGGTAGAGTTGCTGACCGGTATATTGTTTGCTGCTGTAACGTGCCAATACGGGTGGAGCATGGTTACTTTGGGCGGTTTGATCTTCACCGCCATGTTGATTGCGTTAGCCTTTATCGATGCCGACACACAATATCTGCCCGACCAATTAACTCTGCCGCTGATATGGCTAGGTTTGCTGTTCAACTTGAACGGCACGTTCGTACCGCTTGCTTCAGCCGTACTCGGCGCAGTCTGCGGATATATGAGCCTGTGGATGTTGTGTTATATTTACAAACTGCTAACCGGTAAAATCGGCATGGGCGGCGGTGATTTCAAGCTGTTGGCAGCGCTGGGCGCATGGTTGGGAGCAGGCGTATTGCCGGTATTGGTATTTATAGCCGCCCTGATCGGGATAGTTGCCGCGTTGGTGATGCGGGTGGCGAAAGGCCGGCCGTTTGCGTTCGGCCCCAGTTTGGCTGTAGCAGGGTGGTTGGTTTTTATTGCTAACGACAAAATCAGTGCCGCAGTGAGATGGTGGCTGGGTGTTTCCGGGTTTTAAAATGCTGCACAATATCGTATGAAGCCCTATCTTGAAAAAAAGGGGCGGCAATTGCATGAAAGGATGCCGGCAGGCAGAGAAAACCCAAACGGTTAGGAGGCCTTTGAAGCATGGTATGTTGGGTAGGATTGACCGGAGGAATCGGCAGCGGTAAATCACAAGCCGCTGCCGAATTTGCCCGCTTGGGGGTGCCGGTGATTGATGCAGATGCGGTCAGCCGCAGTTTAACGGCGGATAACGGTGCAGCTTTACCCGAAATACGGAAAGCACTCGGCAACCAACTGTTTGATGCGGAAGGCCGTCTGAAACGTGCCGCGTTGCGGGATATGGTTTTCAGACGGCCTCAGGCCAAACAGATTTTAGAAAACATCATGCACCCCCTGATTTTGGCGGAAATCCGGAGGCGGCAAAGTGTAGTCGGACAGGTTTACGGAGTGGTTGATATTCCTCTCTTAATAGAGCGGCCCGTATTTTCCGGGCTGACCGAGCGTATTTTGGTGGTGGATGTTTCGGAAACGACCCAAGTCGGGCGCGTATATAGCCGCAGCGGGCTCGAAACCGAAGAAATCAAACGCATCATGGCCTCGCAGGCCCGCCGCAGAGACCGTTTGTTGGCTGCCGATGATGTTTTATCCAACGAAGGCACGTTAGCGGAGCTGGCAGGCAAGGTGCGGCGCCTGCACCGCTATTACCTGGCTCTTTTTTCCTGTTTTACGGGAGCAAATCCATGATTCGTTTCGAGCACCCGCTTTCCGAGCGGGTACGCAGTTTTTTACGTATCGAACACTTGTTCAGGCGTTTTCATACAGAAAGCCTGAGGCAGGAAAACAGCCCGTGGCCGCATCATTTGGCACTGTTCACCTTGTTTGAAATTATGGAATGTGCAGGCCGGGCGGAGTTGAAACTGGATATTTTGCAGGAGTTGGAGCGGCAAAAGCAGTTTGCGGCAGTCGGCCGGATTGGAGGAGGGCAGACCGCTTTATCGGCACAGCTGCATGCGGTGGCCGAAAATTTGCAGGGAATCAAACAGAAATTCGGCCAGCATTTACGTGAAAACGATTGGCTGATGGCTATTAAGCAGCGTATGTCGGTGGCCGGCGGCACCAGTCCGTTTGATTTGCCGGCCTATTATTTTTGGCAGCAACAGCCATACGCGCACCGCTTGGCCGATTTGCAGAAATGGGCGGCCACTTTGCTGCCTACCCAAGAAGCAGTCGGTATGCTGCTGTCTATTTTGCGGGGCAATGCTGTTACGGTTGACTGCGTGGCACAGAAAGGCAGTTATCAAAGCAGCAGTTTGACGCAAAGCATCCATATGTTAATCATCGAAGTGGGCATGCAGCATCAGGTGCTGCCTGAAATTTCGGCCAATAAATACGTTACCCATATCCGTTTTTTGGAGGCTTCGCAGGAGTATGCACGGGGCAGGCCGGCAGCCGAAGATGTACCGTTTAAGCTGATGATGTGCAGTTTCGACCCGACCTAGAGAATGTGTATGGCTCAAAAAAATGTTTGGGTGAAATGCCCGACTTGCCGAAGGGCAAACAAATGGTCTGCCGACAACCCTTTCCGCCCGTTTTGCAGCGAACGCTGCAAACTGATTGATTTGGGTGCTTGGGTAAATGAGGATTACACGGTGGAGACGGGGGAAGAAGAATGGCTGTCCGGGGCAGAATTGAATCACAGGCATTGAGCCATGTTTGGTTTTCGGTTGTTTCCCGCCGCCGTTAAAGAGATTTGGCCGGTGCGCTGTGAAAACAAAAAACGGAAGGGCATGGGAAGAGGGTTTTTTGCCGGATTTGCTTAGGCCGTCTGAAACAGCGGGTTGCCGTCATTTGGGCATAAGTGGATACGGAAAAATAAAATTTGGTTATGCTTTGAGATTTTGTATAGCGCTCTCTGAAAATGTTTGTTTCCGTTGGGCCTGGTGATGTCGGTGAAAATAAACCGGGAAGCAGGCCGCAGATGTGATCAATTAAACAGATGTTATAAGTAGTGAGCCTGGATATTTTCAGTATCGGGCAGCAAGCTGCAAACAGCAAACAGTATGCGGAGTGTGGTAACAACCGTAACGGTATAGTGCAAAGCGGGTCAAAGCCCCATTATTTTAAAGCGGGCGGGCTGTGGTATGGTAGGGCGCAGCAGTAGGCGGTAGTGGGTATCCATTTCACTGTATAACGCAATCAAACAATCCGGGAGGCCGTCTGAACAGTTTCAGACGGCCTCCCGGATTGTTGCAGAGTTTTATGTCAAACAGCCTGTTCGGTCAGTTGTTCCACCACCCGGCCCAAGGCTTTTTGCCAGTCGGAAGGCTCGATACCCGATTCGGTTCGGATTCTGCTGCAATCGAGCACGCTGTATGGCGGGCGCGGGGCGGGAGTGGGGTAGGCTTCGGTGCTGATGGCGCGGAGCACAGGCGTTTTGAAAGCCGGGTTGTGATCGGCGGCCGTCTGAAAAATACGCTCGGCAAATTCATACCAACTTACCGGCTTATCGCCGCAAAAATGATAGATGCCGCGCGGAACGGCGGGGCTGCGGAGCATATCGATGACGGCCTGCGCCAAATCGCCGGCATAGGTGGGATTGCCGATTTGGTCGTTGACCACCGAAAGTTCGCTGCGCTCTGCGGCCAAGCGCAACATGGTTTTGACAAAATTATTGCCGTATTCGCTGAATACCCATGCGGTACGCAGAATCAGGCTGTCGGGGTGGGCGGCCAGCGCCAGCAGCTCGCCCGCCAGCTTGGATTTGCCGTACACGCCGGCCGGGTCGGGCAGCGAGGCTTCGGTGTAGGGTGTTTTACCGAGCCCGTTAAATACATAATCGGTGGAGATGTGGATAAAGCGGGCTTTCACTGTGCGGGCGGCGGCGGCCAGATTGTGCACGGCGGTGCCGTTTACCGTGAAGGCCTTTTCGCGTTCGCTTTCGGCCTTATCCACAGCGGTGTAGGCGGCAGCGTTTACGATGGCATCGGGCTGGAAGCTGCGCGCCATATTCAGCACGGCGGCGGCATCGGTGATGTCGAGCGTGGCCGAATCGGCTGCAATCACCTCCCAATCTTCGGGCAGACGGTCTTTGAAACAGCGGCCGAGTTGGCCTTTGGAGCCGGTAAGCAGAATTCTCATTTAAACAGTTCCTCCAGGGTTTTGCCTTGTTGGTCTTTGGCGGAGAGCAGCGGGTTGCGCAGCGGCCATTCGATGCCGATATCGGGGTCGTTCCAAATCAGGCAGCCTTCGGCTTTGGGGTTATAGAAATCGGTGCATTTGTATTCAAAATCGGCGCTGTCGCTCAACACGGCGAAACCGTGGGCGAGGCCGGGGGGGATCCAAAATTGGGTTTTGTTGTCTTCGTTGAGCATCACGCCCGCCCATTTGCCGAAAGTGGGCGAATCGGGGCGGATATCGACAGCCACATCGAACACTTCGCCGCGTACGCAGCGCACCAGTTTGCCTTGCGGGTTTTCGGTTTGGAAGTGAAGGCCGCGCAACACGCCTTTTTGCGAACGCGAGTGGTTGTCCTGCACGAAATCGGCTTCAATGCCGAGCATTTCGCGGTAGCGGTTTTTTTCAAAGGTTTCGAGAAAAAAACCGCGCTCGTCGCCGAACACTTTGGGTTGGATGATTTTTACGTCCAAAATAGCGGTATCGATAATCTGCATATCAATTCCTATCGAAAAAAGTTGGTTTTTCAGACGGCCTGCCTGTATGCGGCGGCCGGCCGTCTGAACAAAAAGCCGGTTTCAGGCCCTGCGGCCGCTGTCGAGCAGCTTTTGCAGATAGCGGCCGTAGCCGGTTTTGGCCAGGGGCTTGATGCACTCTGCCAATTCTCCGGCAGAGAGCCAGCCTTTGCCGAAAGCGATTTCTTCAAGGCAGGCGATTTTCAGGCCCTGGCGGTTTTCGATGGTGTGCACGAAATGGGCGGCTTCGAGCAGGCTCTCGTGGGTGCCGGTGTCTAGCCAGGCGAAACCGCGCCCGAGCAGCTCGACATTCAGACGGCCTTGGGCAAGATACGTTTGGTTGATGTCGGTGATTTCCAGTTCGCCGCGCGGGGAGGGCTTGATTTGTTTGGCGATTTGAACCACATCGTTGTCGTAGAAATACAGGCCGGTAACGGCATAGTTGGATTTGGGTCGGGCGGGTTTTTCTTCGATGGAAACGGCTTTGAAGTTTTCGTCAAACGCCACCACGCCGAAACGTTCGGGGTCGGCCACCTGATAGCCGAATACGGTGGCGCCGGTTTCGCGCGAGGCCGCTGCCGTGAGTTTGTTGCTGAAATGTTCGCCGAAATAGATATTGTCGCCCAACACCAAACACACGCGGTCGCTGCCGATAAACTGTGCGCCGATGATGAAGGCCTGCGCCAAGCCGTCCGGGCTGGGCTGTACGGCATAGCTGATGTGGATGCCGAAGCTGCTGCCGTTGCCGAGCAGGCGTTGGTAGCCCTGCATATCATCGGGGGTGGAAATGACCAGGATGTCACGGATGCCTGCCAGCATCAAAACCGAGAGCGGGTAATAAATCATGGGCTTGTCGTAAACGGGTAACAACTGTTTCGACACGCCCCGGGTGATGGGGTAGAGGCGGGTGCCGGAGCCGCCGGCCAAAATAATGCCTTTCATGCTGTTCCTTTTCTTTTTGTTATTGTTTTTCAGACGGCCTTATATGTTGTTTGGCGGCGGGGAGGCAGGCCGTCTGAAAGCCATCGGTTTGACAAGCCGTTCTTATCATGAGTCCGAATGTTTGCCCTGATATGAGCCGTCAAGCACGGCCTGCCACCAGTTTTCGTTGTCGAGATACCACTGCACGGTTTTGCGTATGCCGCTTTCAAAGGTTTCCTGCGGTTTCCAGCCCAAGTCGCGTGCGATTTTGGCGGCATCGATGGCGTAGCGCACATCGTGGCCGGGGCGGTCGGCAACGTGGGTGATTAACTCGGCATATGATGCGATGCGGCCTGCCGCGGCAGGGTTGCCGGCAACGGGGCGGATTTCATCGAGAATGGCGCAGATGGTGCGCACCACATCGATATTCTGCCGCTCGTTGTGGCCGCCGATGTTGTAGCTTTCGCCGTTTTCGGCACGGGTGAACACCGTCCACAAGGCGCGGGCGTGGTCTTCCACATAAAGCCAGTCGCGGATTTGCCTGCCTTCGCCGTAAACGGGCAGCGGTTTGCCCGCCAGGCAGTTGAGTATCATCAGCGGAATCAGCTTTTCGGGAAAATGGTAGGGGCCGTAGTTGTTGGAGCAGTTGGTGAGCACTGCCGGCAGGCCGTAGGTGCGCTGCCAGGCGCGCACGAGATGGTCGCTGGAGGCTTTGCTGGCCGAATAGGGGCTGCTGGGCGCGTAGGGCGTGGTTTCGGTAAACAGGCCGTCTGAACCGTGGAGGTCACCGAACACTTCATCGGTGGAAATATGGTGAAAGCGGAACTGCGGCTTGTTGGGCTCGAAGAGCGTGTTCCAATATCGGCGCGCGGCTTCGAGCAGGGTGTAGGTGCCGACAATATTGGTTTCGATAAAGGCGGCCGGGCCGGTGATGCTGCGGTCGACATGGCTTTCGGCAGCCAAATGCATCACGCCGCGAGGCCGGTGTTCTGCAAACAGCGCATCGAGTGCGGCGCGGTCGCAGATATCGGTGTGCGAAAACACATAGCGCGGGTTGGCAGCCACGCCCTCCAGCGATTGCAGGTTGCCTGCGTAGGTGAGTTTGTCGATGTTCACCACTTTGGTGTCGGTGTTTTCAATAAGGTAGCGCACAAGCGCGGAGCCGATGAAGCCGGCACCGCCGGTTACAAATACGGTGTTTTGCTGCATGAATCGATTTTGCGGTTAATGTAATCGGCGGTAATTGTATCGGCAAAAGGCCGTGCTGCACAATAACCGTTTGTGGTTTAGAGTTTGTTGTCGGGGCGGTTTTCTATATACTCCCAATGTTTTCAGACGGCTCCGGCAACTTCAGGCCGTTTGAAGCCCTTTGATTATTTTTTCACGGAGAGATCATAATGCTGAAAAAATGGCTGGCCATTATCGCCGTATCCGCTTCGCTGTCCGCCCTTGGCGGCTGCGGCTACAACACCATGCAGACGCAGGACGAAGCGGCCGATGCGGCTTGGTCGGAAGTGCTCAACCAATACCAGCGCCGCGCCGATTTGATTCCGAATTTGGTCAACACCGTTAAAGGCTACGCCAAACACGAAGAGCAGGTATTTACCGAAGTAACCGCCGCGCGTAGCAGGGTGGGCAGCATCCAAATGACTGCCGAAGATGCCGCAGATGAAGAAAAGCTCAAGCAATATGCGCAGGCGCAGGGCGAATTGAGCAGCGCGCTATCCCGCCTGCTGGTGGTTTCCGAAAACTACCCGCAGCTTAAAGCCGACCAAAACTTCCGCGATCTGCAGGCCCAGCTCGAGGGCACCGAAAACCGCGTTACGCTCGCGCGCAACAACTACATAAAAGCGGTGCAGGTTTATAACACCAACCTGCGCCAGTTTCCGCAAAACATCACGGCCAAAATCTTCGGCATGAAAGCGCGTCCGCAGTTTAGCGTTGAAAACGAAAAAGCCGTATCTGCCGCGCCCAAGGTCGAGTTTTAACGGGCGGCCTGCATAGATTCATAGATTGCGGGATACCGGCCGTCTGAACAGTTTTCCGCCCCGGCAGCCGGGGCAAAGTTTTCAGACGGCCGCACCAATCTCGATAGGCCGTCTGAAAAACGATGGGAAAGGAAAGCCGTGCAAACAGTGATACAGCGAATCGGCGTTTTCGCCGCCTTACTGCTGGCCGGCACGTGGCTGTTTGCCGCCGTGCCGCAGCTTACCGACCCGGTGATGGACACGGCGCAGATGATGCAGCCGCAGGCGCGGCAGGCACTCAATGCGCATTTGCTGCAATACAGCCGCGAAAAAGGCAGCCAGATTGCGGTGCTGACCGTGCCTGGAATCGAGCCGGAAACCCCATTCGACTATGCCGCGCGCGTGATGGAGCAATGGAAACTCGGCCGTGTGCAACACAGCGATGGCGTGTTGCTGCTGCTGGTGCGGGATGAACGCAAAACCCATCTGGCCGTAGGGCGCGGCCTCGAAGGCGCGATTCCCGATGTGTACGCCAAACGCATTCTCGAAGACATTCTGCGCCCCTATCTGCGCGAAGGCAAAACCGATGAAGGCATCAGCGCCGCCGTGGTGCAGATTGAGAAGCTGATTGCCGGCGAACAACTGCCTCAAGCGCAGCAAGAGAGCAGCGGGGAAGGCGGTAGCGACAACCTGATTCTGCTGTTGATACTACCGTTTGTTGCCGGCGGTTTTCTGAAAGCGGTGTTCGGCCGGTTTGCCGGCAGCCTGCTGACGGGCGGCGTGATGTTTGCTGCCGCACTGCTGCTCGGTTTCGGCGCGATAGTCGGTGCATTGGCTGCGGTTGCCGGTATGTTGGTGTCGTTTGTTGTCGGCAGCGGGGCGTTTGTTTCAGGAGGCGGCGGTTTCGGCGGGGGAGGCTTCGGTGGCGGCGGCTGGAGCAGCGGCGGCTTCGGCGGCGGAGGTTTTAGTGGCGGCGGCGGCGGTTTCGGCGGCGGCGGCGCATCGGGAGGCTGGTAATGGAACAAAACAAATTCAAACGCTTGTGGCAACATTGGCTGCACCCGCGCGCTCGTGTCGAACGGTATTTCCCCACCGCCGATTTGCAGCGTATCAGCCGCCATATCGGCGAATCCGAGCAGCATCATCAAGGACAGATACGCTTTGTGGTCGAATCGCGCTATCCGGGCAGCGCCGTGTTGGGCGGCCTGCAACCCCGTACCCGCGCCTGGCAGTGGTTTGGAGAGTTGGGCGTGTGGGATACCGGGCTGAATATCGGCGTGCTGGTGTATGTGTCGTTTGCCGACCATGCTGTCGAAGTAGTGGCCGACCGAGGCATCGCCGCCAAAGTGGGAGAAGAGCAGTGGCAGCACGTTTGCGAAACCATGCGCGAAGCCTTCAAGCGCGGAGCCTTCGTAGAAGGCTTGGAAAACGGCTTGCGGGAAGTAAACGCCATCTTAACCGCACACTTCCCGCGTAACGGAGAGACAGCGGCAGACGACCTGCCGAACAACGTGGTGATCAGATAGGGTGAGTTTCAGGCTCTCTGAATAGGAAAAAGGGGGCTAATCTACGTCAGCTCCTAAAACAAAGCCTCTGCCCGCAGCAGCGTGCCGATATGGTGGGGGCGGTTTTCTTCGCGGTTGTTTAAATAATTGATTTCGGTCTGCACAAACAGCCACTCGCGCCAAATAGGCTGCCGCCAGCCTGCAAACGGGCCGTAGCTGTTGAGCTTGGCTTTTCGGGCTTTGATGTTGCCGCTTGTGTAGATGCCGTAATTGAGCCGTTTGTGCCCGGGCAGGTTGTGCTGGCGGTAGAGGCTGTTGCCCCACGTCCATTCTTCGTCATTGTTGCGGGTGTATTGAAGGTGGAACTGGTTGGCGGTGAAGGTGTTGCCTTCGGGAAAGCGGCGCACTTCCCAATTGGTGCGTACATAATGTTTGCTGTCGATGCCGTAGCGGTAGATTGGCTCGAAACGGGTGCTGAAATCGCCGCCGAGCTGCCAGTCTTTGCTGCCTTTCAGGCGCAGGTAGAGGTCGTTGCCGGAGCGTATGCCGATGTCGGCATCGGTGTCGATGCCGGAGCGTTTGCCGATGCCGGACCAGCGCAATGCCAGCGATGAGTTGCTTTCGCGGCTGTGGGTTTTATCGAAGGTTTTGTTTTCGGGTGAGGTGTTTTCTTCGTAAATCTGAATGTTGTTGCGCGGTTCGTTATCTAGGGAGTCGTCGCCGAACACCACGTTTATGCGCTGTTGTAACACGGGGAGTTTCACCCTGCCGCGTATGCGCGGTTTCACCGAAAAATGGTCGTATTTGTTCCATTTGGTGTCGATCATCACGCGCAGGTTGGCATCGGCAGGGTTGTCGGGGTCGGGTTCGCCGAACCAATCGTCTATATTGTGTGCCCATGATTTCAGCCGGTTTTTTACCGCTTTGTGCCGGCGGTCGGCCCAAGTGTCGTTATCAGGTGCGGCGGCAGATGTGGGGCCGGTGCCTGTATATCGATATTCGGCAGCGTTATCGGCCCATGCGGAGCAGGAGGCGGCCAGCAGCGGAATAATCAGGTGGCGGGTGTTCATGTTGCACTCCTTTGCAATTTTTGATATGCCTATGGGCAAACTTTAACATTGTTAACCATAAAAGCATACCGAATCTGCCGCAAAGATGCCGCCGGGTTGTTTGAAAACCACTGTTTAGGCCGTCTGAAAGCCCGAGGCGCTGTGTTAGAATGACTCCGTTTTTTCAGACGGCCTTATCTTTCCAAAACCATGCTCATACCGCCCCGCCAGCTCGCCGAACTGGTGCGCCTTTTGCAGGAGCGCGGCTATATTTTCGCCGCCGATCCGCAGCCGCTCACCGAAGCTCTGCGCCATGCCGAAGGCAGCGCCGAAACCAAGCTCTGCCGCCGCGCCGAAATGATAGACAGCGACCGCAGGCTGCACGACAGCCTCGAGCGCGTGCGCAGCCTGTTTTCCCGGCTGCTGCTGGCCGCCACCGCTTTCTGGCTGGTTGGCGGCTTTGCCGGCACCGCAACGCTGATGCAGCAGCAGGGGTTGAATTTTTTCTTCGTGCTCTTTGGCGTGCTCGGCGTGCACACGCTGATGCTGTTGTTATGGCTGGGCAGTGTGCTGCTGCCGCGCTTCAAACCGCACGGCTTGTTTGCCGACCCCGCGTTATGGGTACGCGGCAAAGACCCCGTTAATCAAGCCATTTTGCGCCTGTATAGCGATGAATGGGGCAGGCCCGCTACCCGCTGGCTGATCGGCCGCACCACCCACCGCCTGTGGCTCTCTGCCTTGTCGGGTATGCTGGCGGCTTCGGTTTTACTGCTGGCCGTGCGCCAATACACTTTCAATTGGGAAAGCACCATTTTGAGCGATGCCGTTTTCGTGCAGGCCGTTCAGGCGCTTGGCTGGCTGCCTGCCCAACTCGGCTTTCCTATACCCGATGCCGATGTCGTTTTAAACAGCCGTCTGAACAACAACCTTGCCGCTGCCCGCCGGTGGGGCGGCCTGTTAATCGGCAGCATCGTCTGCTACGGCCTGCTGCCCCGCTTCGCAGCATGGCTTGCCTGCTATATTCTTTCCCGCCGCAGCATGAGCACGCTGCCGCTCGAAAAACCCTATTACCAGCAAATCATCCAGCAATGGCAGCAGCGCGTGGTCGATGCCGACACCCAAAGCGAAACCGTTGCCGCCGCCCCGCAAATCAGCCTCAGCAATGCCCCTAAATGGGCGGTGATGCTCGATGCCGAATGGGCGGATAAAACCTGGTTCCAACATGTTTTGGGGCAAGAGTGGCTAAACAAAGGCACCGCCGCCGGCCGCGATGCGGTCGCCGCGCTGAAAGCCGATTTGCAGGCCAATCCCGCCCAACTGCTGATCGGTGTGCGCGCCCGCAACATGCCTGACCGCGGCATCCTGCGCCAACTCACCGCCATAGCCGAAACCGCGCAGGGCGGGGCGGTGGTGCAGCTTTTGGCCGAAAAAAACGTTTCAGACGGCCTTGAAGACTATTTGAAACAATGGCACGCCGCGCTCACCGAACGCCGCCTGCCGTGGCTGGACCCGCCCCGAATCAGCCAAAGGGAAAGGCTGGGGCAAGAGGCCGTTTAAAACAAAAAATATTACGACAGCGTATGGTGAAATTTTATAAAACCCTAATTTAAAATTAAAGGAGTCAATTATGTATTCTGAAAATACAGAGTTAGTTGTTGATGATTATGTAGATCAAGAAGATGATTTATTGGCTGATGGATATGACATTACGGCAATTCCAAATGATTTTAATGTCATGACCTTGTATAGTTTTATTGAATCTGGAGCTGTTAGTATACCAGGATTTCAAAGGAATTTTGTATGGGATATTGGTCGTTCCTCTAAATTAATTGAATCATTATTATTAGGATTACCTGTCCCACAATTATTTCTTTATGAAAAAACGAGAAATAAATTTCTTGTTATTGATGGGCAACAAAGGCTAATGTCTATTTATTATTTCATAAGGAAAAGATTTCCTAGAAAAGAAAAAAGAGCGGAACTTCGTAATATTTTTGATAATAATCACAAAATACCAGATGATATTTTACATAATAATAATTATTTTGAAGATTTTAATCTTAAATTGTCAAATCTATCTAATGAGGAAAATAAATTTCATGGTTTAAATTATTCAACTTTAAGAGATGATAGAACTCAACTTGATTTAAGGCCTATTAGAAATATTATTGTAAAACAAAATGCACCAACTAATGATGATTCATCTATGTTTGAAATATTTAATCGACTAAATACAGGAGGAGTTAACTTAAGGCCGCAGGAAATTAGGGTAAGCATGTATCATTCAAAATTTTATGATATGTTATTTAGGATAAATAGGCTTCCTGAATGGAGAAAAATACTTGGAGCATCAAATTTGGATGTTCACATGAAAGATATTGAAATATTGCTTAGATCTTTTGCAATGCTAATGAAAAAAGATGAATATAAACCATCTATGGCCAAGTTTCTAAATCAATTCTCTAAAACATGTGAGGGATACTCTGCTGAAGAAATAGAATATTTGGAAGGCTTATTTAAGTCATTTCTTGCTGCCTGTTCACAGGTTCCTAGTGAGTCATTTAGAAGCAGATCTAGGGGTAGTTTATTCAATATTGCAATATTTGAAGCAGTGTTTTTTGCTGCATGTAAAAAAGTATATGATAACAAGGATTGTATTACAAAATTAATTGAAAAAGATAGTATTCATGAATTAGCCAATGATGTAGAGTTTTCTGAAGCTTTATTAAAAGGCACTACGCATGCTAGGAATGTAAATAAACGATTAGATCGTGCGATTGAAATTATTCGATTTAAAGATTAAATAAAGGGGCAGAATGTCTGATTCTATTGATCGAATATATCGAGAATCTGAAGAGTTAGATAAATTCTTAATAGATTCTGGAGAGTTATCTTTTAGCAGTTCTGTAAAAGATTTATATCGTAAAACTCTCTTACTCTCAATTGCAAGCCATTTTGAAACTAAGTTAACTGGTATAGTTGTTGAATATATAAGTGAAATAACTGGCCCTAGAAGCATTATAACGGAGTTGGTAAAAAGTAAGGCAATTAATCGACAATATCATACATGGTTCGATTGGAATAATGGTAGTGCAAATCCTTTTTTTGCTTTATTTGGAGAAGACTTCAAAAAGTATGCAATAAACGAAAAAAATCAATCTATCGAGTTAAATAAATCAATTAAAGAGTTTATAAGCTTAGGATTGGATAGGAACAGATTAGTTCATCAAGATTATGCTAATTTTTCATTAAATAAGACTACGGAAGAAATATATGAAAGTTATAAATTAGCTTGCTATTTTATTGAATGGATTCCTAAAGTTTTAAGAGAGCATAGTTCTGAAGAGAGTGATTTTACATCAATAAATTATTCATCATGAAAAATAGTTCATTATCCCTAGCCGTGGTCGGCCACACCAACACCGGCAAAACCTCACTGCTGCGCACGCTGTTGCGCGACAGCCGTTTCGGTGAAGTGAAAAACGCGCCCGCCACCACCCGCCATGTGGAGCAGGCGGCGATTAACGACGGTGGCGAAACGCTGGTGTATCTCTACGACACGCCCGGGCTGGAAGATGCGGGCGGCGTGCTCGACTGGCTGGAAGTCAACACTTCGAGCCGTTCAGACGGCATCGAGCGTTTGCAGCGGTTTCTCGAAAGCCCCGAAGCGGCGGGCGATTTCAATCAGGAAGCCAAAGTGCTGCGCCAGCTGCTGCAAAGCGATATGGCACTGTATGTGGTGGACGCGCGCGAGCCGGTGCTGGATAAATACAAAGAGGAACTAAAGGTTTTGTCGTGGTGCGCCAAGCCGATGATGCCGGTATTCAACTTTATCGGCGGGCAGGATTTGGGCGGATGGACGGAGATGCTGGCGCGACACACGCTCCACGTTTACAGCGGTTTTGATACTGTAGCCTTTGATTTTGAAGGAGAAATACGCTTGTGGAGCAGTTTGGCCACCATGCTGCCCCAACGCAGTATTATCGACCGCCTGATTGCGGTGCGCCGCCGCGAATGGCAGCAGCTCGACCACGAAGCACGCAGCGAAATCGCTCATTTTCTGCTCGATGTGGCGGCTTATAAGCAGGAAATCGATGAGAGCGACAACCCTGAACCCGTGCTGAAGACCATGCAGGCGGCTGTGCGACAGCTTGAGCGGCAGCTTCAGCAACAACTGTTCCAAACCTACCGTTTTTACCATAACGAAATCGACACCGGCGAATGGGTGCTCAAGGCGTTCCGACAAGACCCGTTCGATGCAGATTTGCTGAAAGAATACGGCATCCGCACCGGCACAGGCGCCGCCACCGGCGCATTAATCGGCTTGGGCGTGGACATGGTTACGCTCGGCGGCTCGCTCGGTTTGGGCACCGCCATCGGCGGCGTGCTCGGCGGCGTGTTGCCGAATATGCAGACGATTACCGACAAACTGTCGGGCAAACAAACCCTGCATATCGACCCGGAAACCCTCACCCTGCTGGCCGCACGCGCCTTAGATCTGCTTGCCGCCCTGCAAACGCGCGGCCATGCGGCGCAGGCCGAAATCCAAATGCAGAGCGGCAAAACCCCGTGGCAGGCCGCGAAACTGCCGGCCGAGCTGAATAAGGCCCGCAGCCGCCAGAAATGGTCATCGCTCAACACCCATCTGCCCGAGCTGAGCCGGCGCGAACGAGCGGAAGCAGCGGCAAAAGTGGCCGCGAAGCTGTAAAACCGGAAAAGGCCGCAGGCTTTATGCCTGTTTTCCCCTGTGCCCCGTTATACTCAGGCCTAGTTCGGGTATTTCGGGTATATTGTTGATTACCGCAAATTTCTCAATTTGCACAGCAATATATCTAGGAAAAGCCAGTGCACTTTTGCGATGGTTTACATGCATAACATCTAGGTTGGGTTCCGCTTTATGGTAAAGCGAGACAGTTTGTAACAAATGGGGAGTGGCTCAGTTTCGTACGATATTTGACATCATCGACCACGATAAAATGTAAAAGACTGGCGGAGAGTTAGTCATCTGCAACTACTGAATAAGGTAGAAGTCTGATGTTGGACTTTTCTATTACCGTGCGGTCAGAATTGCAATAAGCAATAAGGTAGTGCGGGCATGATTTGTAACAGGCTGGTTTCTCAAGCAAAATGGCTACCGAGCGTCCATGTACTCCACTTGTTGCCGTTACTGCTGCTTGGCGGTTCAATCTGTTGTACAGTCTGTTCAAAACCTTGTCTGCAAAATGACGGCCATGGCGGTTACCCCAAAACAAAGCCGCGTTTTCCGCATATTCTGAGGTTGCTTTGCAGATTTCGATAGCGGTCAACTTCCCAAACTTCTGTGGATTGCGTTGCAGACCTATGATGCCGAAAAATCGTAATTTTTATTTTAAGAAAGGGGCTGACGTAGATTAGCAGTCATGACAGGCTGCTAAAATGAAGATAACAAACTGTAAATTAAGCAAAAAAGCACAGAAGACACTATTCAGATATTTTGTGCCGGAAGTTACCGCCGTTCGGCTGCCGATGTCTTGGGTATCCGGCCCAACACCGCCATACTCTTTTACCGCAAAATCCGCCTCGTCATCAGCCATCATTCGGCCTTGGAGGCCGATCAGGTTTTTGAAGGTTCCGTAGAGTCAGAT
>NZ_JADGLG010000119.1:0-1050 GCF_015235335.1 Neisseria sp. 19428wB4_WF04 | reverse complement strand
GTGAAAACCTACGATGTGAACGAAGCGGCGGCCTACTGCAAATGCCATCCCGAAACGATACGGGAGCATATCCGCGCCGGCCGTCTGAACGCCTCAAAGCCCGGGCGGAAATACTGCATTACCCAACCCGCCCTTGACGCTTTTCTGCATGATTTGGAAAATGATGCCGTGCAGGCATCACCCGGAAACAGGAGTGAAGAACAATGCCGATTTACAAACGCAACAACGGCATATGGTATGCCGATATCTATTCGCCGGACGGTAAGCGCATTAGATGCTCGACTGGAACAAAATGTGAAAAGGAGGCACAGGAATATCACGATAAACTGAAATACGACCTGTGGCGGGTAAAGCACTTTGCCGAAAAGCCCAAAATACTGTGGGATGAAGCCTGCCTGCGCTGGCTTCAAGAACGGCGCGACAAAAAGAGCCTGATTGACGATGAAACCAAAATCCGCAGGCTTACTGCCTTCAGGGGGCTGTATCTGCACCAACTGGGCAAAAGCCTGATTATGGCCGAAATCGCCAAGATTAAAGGCAGCAATGCCACCAAAAACCGCTATCTCTCGTTTGTCCGTGCCGTGTTGAACAAATCCGTAAAGGATTGGGACTATCTCGACACGGCCCCCAAACTGACAGGCTACCGTGAGGCGCGGCGGCGGGTTCGCTGGCTGACACCTGATGAAGCGGAAAAGCTGGTTGCGGCACTGCCCGACTATATCGGCGCGATGGCGGTATTCAGCCTGAACACGGGCTTGCGCAAATCCAACGTATTAAATCTCAAATGGAAGCAAATCGACCTGGAACGCAAAGTCGCATGGCTGCATCATGACGAAACCAAATCGGGACACGCCCTGGGTGTGGCACTGAACGATGCGGCATTATCCGTTTTATTCAAACAACGCGGAAAACATCCCGACTATGTGTTTGTCAACAGGCGCGGGCAGCCGGTTTGCGACATACAGAAGCCGTGGAAAAAGGCGTTGGAAGCGGTCGGTATCGAAGATTTCCGCTGGCACGACCTGCGCCACACATGGGCAAGCTGGCTGG
>NZ_JADGLG010000118.1:0-1065 GCF_015235335.1 Neisseria sp. 19428wB4_WF04 | reverse complement strand
GCAGCCATACGGCAACGCAGTTTGAGAAACAGATATTGGCACTTTGGGTACTGATGCCGGTGAGTCTGGCGGTATCGGAAGCGGTCAAATCAAGTGTGAAAAGGCGCAGGATTTGACGGAATTTTGACTCGGTAATTTTACTGAACTTTTGGTATTTGTTTTTAATAGGTATATCAGAAGCTTAACATCATTTTTGCTGATTTTGCTTCGTAAGCCCCTTCTTAAAATTCGTTCTTCCTCAAATTTATAAGTTTCGCTTGGGTTTGGTATAGATTCAGAACAAGCCGCCAAACCGGAACACGAAGCTAATACGGTTAATGTTGTCGTTCTCACTATTTAGTCCTTTCGTAAATAACTGTTCCGGTTTCGGAACCATTTTCGTCTTTCAACTAAAAATAGGCTTTTCTGCTGTCCTGAAGCATACATAGCAGTCCTTTTTCATCTTCATACTGCATTTTGGTAAATACACCTTTAGCTAATACTGAAATGCTGTAACGGTTATCTGTTTGAGCTCTATCAAAATCCGATCGCTCAATAACGAAATCATTTTGTTTTTTTGGACTTGCAGATTGGAGTTAACCAAAATACCGATAAATTTTGTGCCGCTCCTACTGTTGAAATGGGATTCCTGATGATAGCCATTTTCCAAGCACTCAAAAAGAATGCTGATAAGAGTGACGGACGAAAGTAGCCTGTGCATTATGCAGCCTCCTGATTCACAGGAACAACATTACAGGCACACAGAGATTTTGGTTGGTTGCTGTTTGATCAGACAGTTACTATCAATACCAATAAAATTACATAAGCAATTTTCACCCAAATCTCCTTTGTTGCCGCGTCTAGACGATTTTAAACTTTTCAATTATTCTATGGCTCTAGACTAGCAGCTTTATATAAATTGCCCCCAAAGTTGGTGACTCAGTTCATCAGAGTTTCGATTCCATCGCCATCCGCATTCCTTCAGGTGCAAATCAAAGTTTTTGGTTACGCCGTTGAATTTGGCGGGCCTTCGTTTGGTAAAACTCCGGAAGCTTTCAATACCATTGATGTGCCCGGTACCATCCG
>NZ_JADGLG010000117.1:0-1226 GCF_015235335.1 Neisseria sp. 19428wB4_WF04 | reverse complement strand
GTTTAAGTCAGGGTGGTCAATTTCTGACTGCCGTCAGGTGGCCATTTTTACACTGCCGATAACAATAGCGAGCAGGCTCCAAGCCTTTCGGATATCTGTCGTCACCACCAATCGGCATTCCAACAATCTGCCTGTCGTCAAGACTGAAATCACGCATGAAGCGCATTAAGGCACCAACGGAATTTTTCCGTATCTGACCTTATAGCCGAAAGTCAAATTAAGCGTTTTTCCCTCACCGATATGCGCCGTTCGTGGATCATGTTTTTAAAAGTTTGGCAAATCGGAAAAGCCCCCGAAAAATAGCCGTCCGAATGTTTCAATATATCCGGCGGGATTTCTATATCGCTGTGATTGAACTGAATTTCAAAGCGGCACCGGTTCGATTCCTTATCATCCAACTGCCTGCCTTTTTCGCACATGCAGACAAACTTTGCGTTTTTCTTCCTGCCGGCATAAAACGCTTTGCCCGTTCCATCTTCCCGGTCATTTCCGACTTAGGCCGTATATTGTGATGGTCGAAACAGCCGTTATCGCGGTCTGACAAAGCTTGTTCGGGGCTTATCCGCCATCTAAAAAATCGAGAGCCAAACCACAGCGGGTGATGCGCGGCATTATGGCATTTTGCAGAAAGTCGAAAAGGCGGTTTTCCCGGCGATAGGAAACCAAATTACAGCCTAAACCTTTCCATTCGATTAAGACGGTATCCCGCTTTCCACCGTAATGCACTTCCCCATAATCGGCCGATTCGGAACCGAGTCTGATAAAAAATGGGTGTAGTGTTCGGTTTGGTTTTGCTCCCCACTCATGGGGTTGGTTTTTTTGTTGCTCCCCCTGTTAGTCTAGGCGGGGAGGCGGCCTTAGGCGGGTTCCGCCGTGTCTGCCGCCGCGCAGGGCGCGCCGTCTGCCACGCCATTCCCCGCCACAGCCTTATTACTCCCCGCCATCATTGCAAAACAACCTTGTCCATGATTTCGCACACAGCCAAACGCCCAAATTCTTCGACTTCTGACAAGGTTTTATTCGGCAAGTCAGGATTTCGGATAGGGAAATTAACGGTTTTAATACAGCATACATCGGCGTTTTTATCTTCCTTGAAAAGCGAACGATGTAGGATTTGGGGAAACTGTAAGAATCAAGATTTACGGTGCAGTAAACAATGCACATGATAAAACCCCTTCACTTGGCGTTTGAGTTAGCGGGGCTTTAGGTTTGTAAGATATGATCCC
>NZ_JADGLG010000116.1:0-1248 GCF_015235335.1 Neisseria sp. 19428wB4_WF04 | reverse complement strand
GTATTGGGCTGAATACCTAAGATATCGGCAGCAGAACGTGCGGTTACTTCCAATACAAAATATTCAAGCAGTTTTCTTTGCAGACTCTTCTTTAACTTACAGTGGGTTATCTTCATTTTGGCAGCCTGTCATGACTGCTAATCTACGTCAGCCCCTTTATTATTTTCTTGAGAGTTTTTGCCGCTTCGCCCTAACCTGCTGCCTAGGGTAAGCGTATCCCGAGTAAAACATCAATTTCATATAGATATATGAGATACAAACGTACCGACTATGCTTCTTTATCCAAGCTGTCTGAAAAGAGTTTCAGACAGCTTTATTTTAACGGCATCAGTCATCCCGTGAATTTTCTATCATCTCAAACCCTTTGCGGTTATTGTAGATATTAGAAAAGGCTCTAGACTAGCAGAATAGCTCTGTTAGCCTAGAAAAATGAAATATAACACCAAGTTAAGTGGCTATCAGCTCAAAAAATTATCAAGCATTTTTGTGTCGGTATAGAAGCCTCAAAACCGCTTTGCCGGCAGGCTTCAACCGCAATACCATCAACCACCGGTATCGCATTTTCAGGCACGAAATATACCGCTGCCAAAGCGGGCAAAAAGACCTGTTATACGGCAGCATGGAGGTTGATGAAAGCTATTTTGGTGCCAAACGGCAGCGCGGTTTCCATGGCAAGTCAAAGCGTGGCAGAGGAACGCTTAAACAACCGTCTTTGGTATTTTCGAAAGAGACGGCAGGGTTTATACCGAAATCGTTCCTGATTGTAAAAAGCAAACACTTCAAGCTGTTATATTGGGAAAGGTCTCTCTGGGGAGTGTTGTTTATTCTGATAGCCGGCGCGGTTACAGCGGCCTGGTCGATGCCGGCTACTCTAAACATTTGCGCGTTAATCACGGACAAAATGAGTTTGCGGATGGTACCGGGCACATCAATGGTATTGAAAGCTTCCGGAGTTTTACCAAACGAAGGCCCGCCAAATTCAACGGCGTAACCAAAAACTTTGATTTGCACCTGAGGGAATGCGGATGGCGATGGAATCGAAACTCTGATGAACTGAGTCACCAACTTTGGGGGCTTTTAAAGTAAATTTATAGGGGCTGACGTAGATTAGCAGTCATGACAGGCTGCCAAAATGAAGATAACCCACTGTAAGTTAAAGAAGAGTCTGCAAAGAAAACTGCTTGAATATTTTGTATTGGAAGTAACCGCACGTTCTGCTGCCGATATCTTAGGTATTCAGCCCAATAC
>NZ_JADGLG010000115.1:0-1310 GCF_015235335.1 Neisseria sp. 19428wB4_WF04 | reverse complement strand
CGCCGATAATCCATAAAACGCCCTTCTGGTTTTTGCCTCTGTCAGATAAGGAGGCGATACGCTTCGGCAGTTCCTTTCTCGGCGCAACCCGGTTTTGCCCTCCTGTTTGGATAAGGGGCGCGATACGCACACACGGCGGTGTTTCCATGCTGCCGCTCTCCAAAACGCCGCCGCCCGCCTGCTTTGAAAGGATGAAAAATGCCGTACATCAACAAAATCGAAATCATGGGCAACCTCGGCAAAGACCCCGAATTGCGCCATATGCCCGACGGCACGCCGGTTGCCAAAATCAACGTGGCCGTTTCCGAAAAGTGGACGGACAAATCCACCGGCGAAATCAAGGAGCATACCGAATGGTTTTCGGTGCTGCTCTACAACCGCCATGCCGAAACCGTGTGCCGCCACATGAAAAAAGGCGATACCGTGTTGGTGTACGGCAGGCTGCGCACCCGCCTCTACACCGACAAAGCCGGTGCGGTGCGGTCGGTTACCGAGGTTGTCTGCAACGAAATGCAGATTATCCGCACCGCCGGTCATGCCCGGCAGGGCGTAACGGAAGAAAACACAGCCGGCGGCATTTACAGCATGATGTAAGGCCGTCTGAAACGCCGCTCACAGGGTGGCTCAATTTCAGACCGCAACTGCGGCCCGGTTTTGGAATGGAATTGACAATTGCATTTGCGGCGGCTTTGGTGCTGATGATGCTGTTCGTTTTATATTAGTGATTTGAGGATACTCAATGAAATTTGTTATTGGCGGCTTGTGGTTTTGTTTCGTTTGAATCATATTTCGTTTTTTATTACAGGAAATACTTCCAGTGTTGAGACGATGCTGCCGGGTTGTGCTCTTTTCTTTACTTACATTAAATTACTTGGTCAGAGTTTGACGAATGACCGGATAATGCAGACAGGTGAAAGATTATGCTGATTGAAACTGCTCCTATTGTCCGCACCGTCAAAGTCTCTGCGGGATACACACCCCCGCAAAACCACTACCCGCATTACCTGCTGTTACCGGTGCAAACAGAAACAGGCAGATTCTACTGCCTGCTTTTTTACGTTTCTGCCGCAGACTATCTGATAATCGAGCCGAAAATCAAACGGCATTTGGCGGTCAGAAAGCCGGCAGGATTTCTGAAAACCGCCACCTACCCCGTGTATGAAACCGTATATGGAGCATCGCTGTGAAAACCTACGATGTGAACGAAGCGGCGGCCTACTGCAAATGCCATCCCGAAACGATACGGGAGCATATCCGCGCCGGCCGTCTGAACGCCTCAAAGCCCGGGCGGAAATACTGCATTACCCAAC
>NZ_JADGLG010000114.1:0-1337 GCF_015235335.1 Neisseria sp. 19428wB4_WF04 | reverse complement strand
AATGCCGACCAACTTTTACTGTTTTGACACAGTTTTTCAGAGCAAAATAAAGCAGGGAATCCTTATAAAACAAGGATTCCCTGCTTGGGTATTGTAGCACTGCGAGATGAAAGAGGAAGCTACAACTCGCGGCCCACCCATTCGCAGCAGGGTTCGATTGTAGCACTGCGAGATGAAAGAGGAAGCTACAACAATACTAACGATTAGTGCCATAGTCCAATTATTGTAGCACTGCGAGATGAAAGAGGAAGCTACAACCCAAGCAGATGGGCATTGCTATGATTTTGGATTGTAGCACTGCGAGATGAAAGAGGAAGCTACAACAGGAAAAGGCGGCGGAAGCTCGAGCAGCGGATTGTAGCACTGCGAGATGAAAGAGGAAGCTACAACTGACAGTAAAGGCCGCAGAACAATTATTAAATTGTAGCACTGCGAGATGAAAGAGGAAGCTACAACAAAAATCCGGTGCAAAGATGCCTGTAAAGAATTGTAGCACTGCGAGATGAAAGAGGAAGCTACAACCACAGACTTCACACTCGCACCCCCCTCATTATTGTAGCACTGCGAGATGAAAGAGGAAGCTACAACTTTGTACCGCCGCCATAATACCCATTAGGCATTGTAGCACTGCGAGATGAAAGAGGAAGCTACAACGGAATGGGCGCAGTTCCGCGCCGACAGCTAATTGTAGCACTGCGAGATGAAAGAGGAAGCTACAACGTGATTGCCGCGCTCGGTTTGTCGTTCATAATTGTAGCACTGCGAGATGAAAGAGGAAGCTACAACAAAAAGGCTGCCGTTACGGCAACCTACTGCATTGTAGCACTGCGAGATGAAAGAGGAAGCTACAACCGTCTTCACCGTCAACGGCCAACCCGTCTTATTGTAGCACTGCGAGATGAAAGAGGAAGCTACAACGCGGCAGGTATTGCCAACTTTTTCTCTCTGATTGTAGCACTGCGAGATGAAAGAGGAAGCTACAACAGGCATAGGGCTGGCAACGGCCGCTGCCGTATTGTAGCACTGCGAGATGAAAGAGGAAGCTACAACTTTAGCCAACACGCCCAGAATATCCAGCAAATTGTAGCACTGCGAGATGAAAGAGGAAGCTACAACAGATATTTTTTGGGGCTGAAGTAGATTAGCCCTAAACACCACACCAAAGCCGCAAAGTTTTTAACTGCTGCTTTGGTGTCCCGAAGTTAAAACGAAACTCACATTCTTTCAAGAACAGAGGAAAAGATTTTCGGTCGATTCCGTTGTATTTGCGCAAGACACGTTTCGCCTGATTCCAAAAATTCTCAATGCCGTTGATATGGTTGTGTCGGTCGGCAAAC
>NZ_JADGLG010000113.1:0-1339 GCF_015235335.1 Neisseria sp. 19428wB4_WF04 | reverse complement strand
TGGAGCGTCTGACTTATTGCTGCGATATTTTTGAGACGGGCAATGATTCTTACCGGATGAAACACCGCTCATAGGGTGGCTCAATTTTAGACCACAACTGTGGCTCAGTTTTGGAATGGAATTGACACCCCAACTTAACCGGGCCATCGAAAACCTCGTCTGCCTCCAATGTCAAATGATGGCTGATGACCTGACGGATTTTGCGGTAGAACAATGTCGCCGAATTGGGATGGATGTCCAAAGTATCGGCAGCGGAACGGGCAGTTGCTTCCAGCACAAAAAACGCAGCAGTTCTTTCTGTGTTTTTTTCTTTAATTTGCGGTGTGTTATCTTCATATTTTGAGGGTAACATAACTGCTAATCTAGTACAGCCCCAATAATTTTGCCCATTTCTCCATGACTATTCACACCTTCGCCACATCCAAATTCATTAACTGGTAATCGCCTGCCTCATCGCGGCGGTACACCCACACAAACGGTTTGCTGATATGCACCTGCAGGCTGTCGCTCAAAGCCGTCATTGTCCGCCGCCACTTTTCATCGCCGATTTGCAGGCGCAGGCCGAGCACGCAGGCGATGGAGATATTGCCCTCTTTGTCCACTTGGAAGGCGGCGTTAATCAGCGTTTTCAGCTCGGCGTGGCTGCCTTCCACCCACTCGTTGAGGCACTCGTCAATCAGAGCTTTGGTGGTCAGCAGACCTTCGTCAGACACCAAAGTGTCCTGCATGGACAGCTGTACACGGTACGCACCATCGAAGCTGAGCAGGCCGATATGCCCGAATTTGCCGAGGGCTTGCCGGTTCCCCTCGATGCTGGCCGTCTGAATGTGCAAGGCCGCGCCTTGATCGATGCGCCGGTGGCCGAACTGAAAAAAGGCGAAACCGCCGACAACCTGCTCGACCGTCTGAGCGCCGTTTATCCCGAGATGGACGACACAGCCCTGCAAAACGAGCTGGCCAGGCTGATATTTTTATCGGGCCTGGTCGGCAGGATTGAAGCGGCTCAGGAGATGGGCAAATGAACCCCGAAGACATCAAAGCCGTGTTCAGCATGCAGCCCGAAGCCGCCGTGGCCTATCTGAAACAGAAAGGCCGTCTGGTATCGTGGGACTGGTAGGATATGTTTGATGATACTCTCTATCCGCCGCTGGATTACCGTTGCCGCTGCCGCGTCAAACCGCTCTCCGAAGCGCGCGGTGCGGCCAAAGTGCAGCCCAGCCCCAAATTGGAAACGATAACGGTCGATATCCGCACCAACGAATACACCGGCGAAGAGCGCTATGCCCAACGCACCGGCATCCGCATCAACGGCACCTTTGTGGCACCCAACGCCGGCTTC
>NZ_JADGLG010000112.1:0-1359 GCF_015235335.1 Neisseria sp. 19428wB4_WF04 | reverse complement strand
AGTTGTAGCTTCCTCTTTCATCTCGCAGTGCTACAATACCCAAGCAGGGAATCCTTGTTTTATAAGGATTCCCTGCTTTATTTTGCTCTGAAAAACTGTGTCAAAACAGTAAAAGTTGGTCGGCATTCACCTTTTTTTCACGCGGTTTCGGCTCGCCGATCAGCATAATCATGCCTGCAAATTGCTTTTCGGTTACCTCTAAATAGCGAACCTGCCCCTCCTCCGGCAGGTGTGCCTGCAGCCGTTTGTGGTGTTTCTGCAACGCATCTCTGCCGCGTACGATGCGGGAGTAAACAGATAATTGCAGCATTTGGTAGCCGTCTTTTTGCAAAAATTTTCGAAATTGGCTGGCGGCTTTGCGTTTTTCTACGGTGGTGACCGGAAGGTCGAAAAATACGATTAAGCGCATAAACTTGGCCTCACTCATAATCCTGCACCTTTAAAGGAAGCATCTCGGGCAGCTTCAAATTTTTTGAACCGCCGGTTAAGGCCGTCTGAAAAGACTGTACGGTGCGGTCGATGGCAGCCAATAGGGAATAACTGCGCCTATCAAGTTTGATTTGGCAGTGCAGCAATGACACCAATTTTTGCTTGGCCTGCGGAGTCAGCGTATCCGGCAACCCGTTTGTAAAGCCGTTTTCCCATACCAGTAAATCCACCATCGGACGGTAGGGCTCGATAAAGTCATCGGCCAGGTTAAAGGCGTTTAATCCGCTATGATGCTGCAGGCCCAGTGCAGGCAGAAAGCCATACTGCACCAAAGCGCGGGCAACAGCGGAACGCACGATGCTGTAACCGTAATTCAAGCAGGCATTCACGGCATTATCGTGGCTGCGGGTAAAGTGTTCGCCAAACAGTACGCGGAAATAGAGCGCGGCAGCCCGGCTTTCGGCAAAATCCTTATCGCCGGATTTGACGCGATCGGCCAATGCGTTCAGACGGCCTGCTGCAATATCGTGTCCGCTGTAGTCCAGCAGCCAGGCCTGATTGCGGATTTTCTGTTTTACAATCTGCTGCCAAAGCTGCTTTTTTTGCGGCAGGGTCATTTCTATTTGATATTTTAGGATTTTCAGGCTGCGGTGGTAGCGGGCAAAGGGCAGCCATTGCCCGCAGGGCAGAAACTGCTCATCACAGGTGAGCAGGGTGATGCCGTATTGTGCCAGTGCCGATAGCAGCGGAGCGGTAAGCACTACCTCGCGCGATTCGACCACAATCACGGCAATGTCTTCCAGCGGTACGGGAACTGTATCGTCTTGTTGGATCAGCAAGTGGTTTTGCTGTAACGACAGGCGGGCAGGTTTGCTAATAAGGATACTGCGCCAGCTCATAAAATTCCCTTTATAAAAAGGCCGTCTGAAA
>NZ_JADGLG010000111.1:0-1361 GCF_015235335.1 Neisseria sp. 19428wB4_WF04 | reverse complement strand
ACGCCATTTACGCAAGTTTAACGGCATTCCCAAAGAGCATTTTGAACTGTATTTGAAAGAGTGTGAATGGCGTTTTAACAACAGTGAGATAAAATTTCAAATTTCTATTTTAAAACAATCAGTAAAGTAGGATTTGTTCTAGTTATCTAGGACAGCCCCTTTTTTTATTTAAATGGTGCCGGCACCAAGAGTCGAACTCGGGACCTTCTGATTACAAGTCAGCTGCTCTACCAAACTGAGCTATACCGGCTATATATTATGTTTAATATAATATCCGTTTTTTTTAGTATTTGCAAATTATTTTTCGGTAGTTTTTAAATTTTTTTAAAGATATCGTTTTGTTGATAGCTTATTTCAGGTGGAGTGTTTAAAAAAACTGCAGATGAAATTTTATATGATTAACAAACAATAAATATTAGTGGGTCAAATTTAAAATGAGATAAGGCCTGAAGTGTAGATAGGATAAGCAATATGTGGAGAGTTACATGGGTTTAATTTTCATCCATGGTATTCCTGATTTAAAAGTATCGTCATGAAGTTAGCTAGAATTATCTACTATCCGGTTAAACACATCCATGGTATCTTGGTGGAGCGTATTTAAATCTACTCAGCTGGTTTTTTTCCATATGACCCGATAGCTCAAAATTTATTTTAAAGGGTCTTTCCGCAACATTTCCAATAGTGCTTTATACAAATCATCCTGTCGGTGGCTGAAGAGAAACCCAGGGTTTCTTTTAATGCAGGTAAAAGGTTATGCTCCGGCACTCAGTTAAATCGTACCAAGCGATGCTTGGCATAGCGCCAACCATTGATATGTTGCATACCTCGGGCAAACCCATTGCCGCCTCGTTTGAGGATGTCGGAAAAGATGGTTTTAGTGCCCGCTTTTCACCCGAGTCTACCTCGGATGCGCTTTGCCTTGAAATAGGATTGGTCTGATTCTACGGTGTCTTAGAAAGGGGTGTACTGCCCGCATTCGCCAGCTGGGCACCGGCGTAACTTCAGGTACGGGCTATTGATGCTTCCGACACTGATTCCGGTCAATTGCCTCATCATTGCAAGGCTTTGAACGGTATTTTGGAAATACTGTTTACATCTGTCGCTTCTACATTAACTAGATATTTCTAGCAGCATGGAAACTGTATAAAGAAGAGCCGAAGGCGTGTTGTGTTGGTCTAGTGGCTTCTGATTGGTTTAAATACTGAACCCGTTATTGTAGATTGATTCTTCAACATGTTAAATATCGTGCAAAACTGAGCCAGGGAAACGGGGAGTTGTGCTCCAAAATTGAGCCACTCTCCGTTTGTTATAAACTGCTCCGCTTTATCACACAGCGGAGCCCAACCTGGATGTTATGCATG
>NZ_JADGLG010000110.1:0-1617 GCF_015235335.1 Neisseria sp. 19428wB4_WF04 | reverse complement strand
ATAGACTTTTTATTACACTTAAAGGAAACCTAATTTCGCTTCAATCACAGGCATGATGATCTGTATTAGTCTTGCTTAAAATACTGAGAAATCGACCCTTGGGCTAATTTTGCTTCCTAAGCCCCTTAAGAATATTTGCGCAGCCATCAATTTGGAAAATTAGCCCTCTTACCGATGGTAAAGATGGGAATTTCAAAGTTGAAACAGCATACAAAATTGACATCCAAAGTGCAGTATTTTTCTTTGTCAAAGATAATAAAAATAAATTTTGTAATGAAAGTTTGGGAGATTTAAACCAAGGCTACTTTGAATACGATCTTGAAAAGGGTATTCGTTTAGAAAATCAAACTGAATTTTCTAAAAAAGTTAGGGGCTGACGTAGATTAGCAGTCATGATAGGTTGCTAAAATGAAGATAACAAACTGTAAATTAAGCAAAAAAGCACATAAGACACTATTCGGATATTTTGTGCCGGAAGTTACCGCCGTTCGGCTGCCGATGTCTTGGGTATCCGGCCCAACACCGCCATACTCTTTTACTTTTACTGCAAAATCCGCCTCGTCATCACCCATCATTCGGCCTTGGAGGCCGATCAGGTTTTTGAAGGTTCCGTAGAGTCAGATGAGCGCTGCTCCGGCGGTAAACGCAAAGGAAAACGCGGCACAGGAGCCGCAGGCAAAGTGGTGGTTTTCGTTATCCTCAAACATGGCGGCAAGGTTTATACCGTGGTCGTGGATAACGCCCAAAAAGAGAGTTTGTTGCCTGTTATTACGAAGAAAATCATGCCGGACAGTGTGGTGTATACCGACAGTTTAAGCAGCGATGATGTTCTGGATGTCGGCGGTTTTCACCACCATAGGATAAGCGTGTGCTACGCAAATACAACGGAATCGACCGAAAGTCTTTTCCCCCTATTCTTGAAAGAATGCGGGTTTCGTTTTAACTTTGGCACATCAAGTGAGCAGTTGAAAATCTTGCGGGATTGGTGTGGTATTTAGGGCTAATCTACTTCAGCCCCAAAAGTTAATTAAAAATATCAAATAAATCAAATGACTTAAGTAAGTTTCTGAACAGTTCAGCGATTAATTCGACAAATCCAATAACTCATTTGATGAAACAATACTTTCCGGCGCTGAAAAGTCTTATATCAATGTTATAAATAATGCCGTTCCCATTTTTTGGGATGCTATTTCTCTGGATTGTGTATCAGGCCATGCAGTTGATATACGGACAGGCGGACGGCAGGAAAATTACCCATACTTTTTTAAATTTATCGTGATTCTGACCTGCTCCAATCATGGAATTACGTTTGAGAATATATTGGGGATCCCGTGATAAACGGTATTCCCGAACTGCTCGGGATAATGACGGGATAAGACCAGAAGACGTTGGTAGCTTCGTTCACAAAAATCATGGCTCTAGACTGGCAGCTTTATGTAAATTTACTTTAAAAAGCCCCCAAAGTTGGTGACTCAGTTCATCAGAGTTTCGGTTCCATCGCCATCCGCATTCCTTCAGGTGCAAATCAAAGTTTTTGGTTACGCCGTTGAATTTGGCGGGCCTTCGTTTGGTAAAACTCCGGAAGCTTTCAATACCATTGATGTGCCCGGTACCATC
>NZ_JADGLG010000010.1:0-59788 GCF_015235335.1 Neisseria sp. 19428wB4_WF04 | reverse complement strand
ATTGCAGCAGCTTTGCATGAGTATATTCATTATTACCACCACGACAGAACCAAGCTGAAATTAAAAGGACTGAGCCCTGTACAGTACAGGATTCAGCCCTTGAAAACCGCTTGATTAAGCTGTCTAACTTTGGATGCAGTTCAGAATGCCACTTCTTGATAAAAACAGCGCGTATGGCTATCAAAGAAACATTGAGCTGTTTCGATTTTGATCTCCACCCTCAAATCGTTACCCACGCCAAAATTCCATCCATGCACGGTTTTGATTTGGACATAGACCACGAAATTGCCCCGTGGGATTTAATTGTTTATGAGCCGATGCCTGAAACGCTGTCAATCGTCCAAACCCAAGCCACAGTTGCAGTCTGAAAATTGAGCCGCCTTATCGGTAGTATTTCATCTGGTTAAAAATCATGGCTAGACTCAAAAATACCTAAGTAAATCAGTCGTTTTGATAATGAGCCGGCCGTCTTTTCACCCATAAAACAGCTTCTCCCGTCCGCCAAAAACCGGGGGTACAGGTATGGCAGCGTTGGTCTTTTCGTGTACCCCATCGGGTAAAACGGCAACCCGCCGCCTTTGCGGACAAACGGCAGACAACCCAGCCCGCCAAGAACCGGCAAGCCGTACCGATGCTGCTGCCCGGCCCGTTTCAGACGACCGGCGCCGCCGGCAGGCGGACGATGCGGCCCCCAGCCCCCGTGCCGGCATATCTCCGTGCACTGCTGGCTTTTCCGCCCGTGCCGTATCCTGCCGGCAGGTTCGGCCGTCTGAAAAACAGAAAGCAGCCAACGCATGTTTTTCTTTTTCCTGTCTCCCCGGTAACGGACTGACCGTATTCTGAATGGTTGTGCCGCGTCACCGGCCGAATGTATTGATATATTGCTGTTGCAGGTCATTATGGGTTGGCGTGCGGGAATCAAACCGCAGCCGGTTAAAACACTCTTTCGCGCAGGCAGCGCGTCTGCCGCATTACCCGGCCTTTTCCCGGCCGGACGCGGGTGTGCGGGCAGAAAAAACACGGGAAAAGCCGGTGCAGGTTGGAGCCTCCATTGTCCGCACCATCCCGACTCAATCGGAAAGCGGGGGATCATCCGGCAAACCGCCCGTCAAACTCCCGCTCCCCGCCTTTGCCCGGCAGTGTTGGTATTGCCGCAGATGCCGCGGGCGGGTACGCCGCCGGAGAAAGCAAAGGCACGGTTGTACGCATCCGTCAAGCTGTCGGCGTTCCGATCGGGACGGGCAGCGGCATAAGCGCAAACGGGCGGCCTCCGCCTTGACGGTTTGACCGGCCGGACAGACGGCCGCCGGCACTCCATTCGAACCGGACGGTTTCACGTTGGGAGTGTTTATGCCGGTAAAAAAACCGGTGTACTTTTGCGGTGGTTTGCATAACATCCGGGTTGGGCCGGGCTGTATGGTAAAGCGGGGCACTCTGCAACAAACAGACCCGGTTTTGGAGTGCCATCCCCCGTTCCCCGGACGGGTTTTGTAGGATAGTTGACAGGTGTTTGTTTATCCGATAAACAGATAAGGCTGTACACGGTGAAAAGAACCGAACAATCCCAGCGCATAGTTTCGACGGGAGCCAAAAATCCTGCCTTTGTTTGGCAGGATTTGAAATCATGTTGCACCGTGAAACAAAATTAAAAACGGTTTAGTTCAAAAATCACGTTGATTTATCGGTACGGCTTCACCTTAATCTGTCTGCCCCACCGCTTTGCTGAAATCCGTTCCTTTCGGAAAGTATCGGCGTATCAGCCTGTTGGTGTTCTCCTCCAACCCTTTTCCCAAAAGGGCACCGGCAGCAGAGGCTTCGTCTCCGATGCCTGGGCGAGACCGGGTGCCGGTAAAATGCTTTGCCGTTGTCCGGTGTGAAGCATGTTGTCGAACGGTTTCGGCACGCGGACAGCCGTATCTTTTGCTTTGAAATCGGCGGCTTTGCGGATGACGGTGAATTTGGTTTTTTTCCCGGCTGCGGCAGCCCGCTTTTCCGGCTCCTGCCGATGATGCGCCCGTTTTCAAACCGCCGCTGCGCGCTTTGCCGCCGACAATGGCCGGGCAACCTCCAATGCCCTTCCGCCCCGGTGCTTTGGCTTTAATCCACGCGCGGCTGCCTTCCTGCACTATGGTTTGGAAACGGTACGCGGACAAGGCTGCCGCCGTTTTGCGATCTTTGGCGGGATAACGGTAAACGGTGCCGTTTGATGCCTTTGTGTCGGCTAACGGCCGGACGCAGAGCTGTGCTTCCGGATAATCGGCTCTGCAACAGTCTGTTGGACGGAATCCGTCATTTTCCGTGCGGTTTGTTTTGCTTTTGGGCATTACTGTATTGCAGCACTTGACGAGAACGGTATGTTGCTCTGACGGAATGCCTTATTTGGCAGCCGGTGTGGAAGGTGCAGCTGATGGTTTGTGCGGTTTGGCTAAGTCTGGTTGCATGCGGTAGTGTTCGGAAATACAATATCGTGGTTCTGAAGGTCGGTTGTGCGCAGGCCATATTGCCATTTTTCCTGCCGAAAAAGGCCGGTATGCTGTCGCATACCGGCCTTTTCTGTTGGTGGAGGGCTGCACTTGTTGGGTGAATGTTAAGCGGCCTTTGGCTGTTGAAGCACACTTTATCAGCGGTGTGGCCTGCGTTGTCCTTTCATCTGCTGTTGCACCATTTGGTTCATCTGTTGGCGGGTCGGTCGGTTTTTCATCATGGCGTGCGCCTCCTCCACCGAGCATTTCTGCGACAGGCAGATAACGGTAACGGCGTCTTTTTGTGCCTGGCCGCCGGTGTGGTACATTCGGCGCAGGTTGGCTTCATTGACGCGGCCTTTTTCGGGATCAATATCGAATTTTTTCAGACGCTCGAGAAACTGGCGCTGCTGGCGGCGCGTTGTCCAAATCATGCCGCCGATTACGCCCGCCATTACGGCAACGGCCAACACAATGGCCACCGGCCATGAGTCGGTGAATAAAACGAATATCAGGCTCAGCACGGCTGTGGCTAAAACGGCCAAGCCGCCCAGGCGGAGTTTGGTTTTGTTATCCATGTGTATTCCTTATCATCATCTTCACGGTTCGATATAGATTAAATTCAATAAAGGCAAGATGGCAGGCTGCGGCTAATATCAAGTATGTCCAAGCGGATGAATACCGTGTCGGTTTGCATTGAACCGCTATAGCGGATGGCTGCGCTGCGGCGTACACGCCCTGCCCTCAAAGAAGGTTTTGCAAGCTGCGAAGCGGTATAAAACCGGTTGGGTGATACGTGCGCGATAGGTGCCTACGGTTTGTCGCTTTGCGGCAGCACTATCAACCTGCGGCGGCCGTCTGAAAAACAGTTGTTGCACGGTAAAATTTTTTCAGACGGCCTTTCAGCTTCAGGCGCACGGCATTATAGCTTTATCGTGCCAATCCCGTAACCAATTGTTTGAACTCGCTCCATGCATTGCCGGCTTCTGCGCCTTTGATGATGCGGTCGATACGGGCGCAGGTTTGCAGGGCTTCAATCAGGCGGGCGGCACCGATGCGTTTGAGTGCGGCCGGCGCGAGTGTCTGCCGCTCACCCCACAGACGCAGACTGTTGCGTACGGCCTGCACGCTCTGCCCCTGTTTCAGCGCGGCGGCAAGGCGGATAAGGGTGCGGACATCTTCGGCCACTGCCCACAGCAGCAACACGGGCTCTTCGCCTTCCGCCTCCAAACTGTCGAGCAGGCGCGCTACGCGGGGGGCATCTGCGCCCATCCATGCGCCGGCAAGCTGGAACACATCAAAACGGGCCACATTGGCAACGGCAGCTTCGGCATCGGCCAGATCGACTAAATGTCCTGCCGGGTGCAGCAGTGCGAGTTTGTCGATTTCCTGTTTGGCGGCCAGCAGGTTGCCTTCTACACGCTCGGCAAATAATGCCAGCGCATCGGCTTCGATATCGAGATTGAGGCGGTTCAGACGGCTGCGTATCCATTGCGGCAGCGCGGCACCGGTAACGGCTTTGGCTTCCAGCACCACACCGTGCGCCGCCAGCGAAGCAAACCATTTGGCCTGGGTTTGGGCGCGCTCCAGCTTGGGCAGCACCACCACGGTTACTGTGTCTTCGGGCAGGCGCGCGGCCAGCGTTTGCAGCGCATCGCCGCCGTTTTTGCCGGGTTTGCCACTAGGGATATGGATTTCCAACAGTTTCAAATCGGCAAACAGCCCCATGCTGCCTGCCGACTGCAGAAGTTCGTTCCAATCGAAACTGTTGTCGGCGGTATAGACTTCGCGGTTGAGATAGCCCTGCTTTTTGGCGGCGGCGCGCAGGTTGTCCAACGCCTCCACACGCAGCAGGTCTTCTTCGCCGTGTATCACATACAGGGATTTGAGCGGCTGATCGGGCGAAAATCCGCCGGTGTCTGCTGCCGCCATTACTGCGCTTTCAGAAAAGTCAGCCGGGTAACAATCTGCCCGGCGGCATCGGCACGCATTTCTTCCCAAACGGTGTTTTCTTCTTCGGCCTTGCCCAGCACTTCGCTGTCGGAATAATCGATTTTGCGCGCCACCTGCACCGTTACCGGCTCACCCAGCGCTCTGCCGCCGGCATAGGCCTGCGCCTGCACCTGCAACACCAGCAGGTATTCGTTGATGACTGCTGCGCGGGTAACGGTGAACACATCGCGGCGGGTGCCGATATGGTTTACCGTTACCGTGGCCTGTGCTTCGGATGCCTGCACCGGTTTGCCGCCGGCGCGGCGCAAGGCGTTTTCGAGCGGCCGCTGCATGGATTGGCCGTTGGCTATATACCAAGACGGGTAAGGCAGCGCGCCGGAGATGCCGCCTGTGCCTTTCAGATGAAAACCGCAGCCGGCCGCCAGCATCACGGCGGCAGCCGATAAAATCTTTTTCATAAAGCTCTTCCGTAGCCTGTGGAAACAAACCGGGTTGGGATTATAGCCCAGCGGCCGAAGGTTTGTCAGGCCGTCCGAACGGCCGGGTGCCGCTTGCCGCCTGTTCGGCACTACGCCGGTATATGATGCCGGAACCGTGCCGGTACGGTTTCACTTTAACTGCCCGAAAAAACTGCCCGAAAAGCCGCGCCTCATCTGGTTTCCGCCGCTTGTTTTCAGACGGCCTTCCCGGTTTTTGGGTATAATCACGGCTTTTTCCAGCCCGTTTTCCGCCATGTCTAGAAAACCCAAACACGAACTCGAAAACAATAAATTGAACAAACGTTTGCGCCATGCTGTCGGCGATGCCGTAAACGATTTCAACATGATTGAAAACGGCGACAAAATCATGGTATGCCTCTCGGGCGGCAAAGACAGCTATGCGCTTTTGGATATTCTGCGCCAGCTGCAGGCATCTGCGCCGGTGGATTTCGATCTGCTGGCCGTCAATCTCGATCAAAAACAGCCCGGTTTTCCCGAGCATGTTTTGCCTGAATATCTCCAAAGCATCGGCGTGCCGTATAAAATCATCGAAGAAGACACTTATTCTGTGGTCAAACGCGTGATCGGAGAAGGCAAAACCACCTGCTCGCTGTGCAGCCGCCTGCGCCGGGGCGTGCTTTACCGCGCGGCCAAAGAATCGGGCTGCACCAAAATCGCGCTGGGCCACCACCGCGACGATATTCTCGAAACCCTGTTTCTGAATATGTTTTACGGCGGCAAACTAAAAGCCATGCCGCCCAAACTGGTGAGCGACAACGGCGAACACATCGTTATCCGCCCGCTGGCGTATGTGAAAGAAAAAGACTTGGCACGTTATGCCGAGCTGAAGCAGTTTCCGATTATCCCCTGCAACTTGTGCGGCTCGCAGCCCAACCTGCAACGGCAGGTCATTAAAGAAATGCTGCAAGATTGGGACAAGCGCTTTCCCGGCCGCATCGAGAGTATGTTTGCCGCGCTGCAAAACGTGGTGCCCTCTCACTTGGCCGACACCGGTTTGTTTGACTTTGCCGGCTTGCAGCGCGGCCAGAAACTGAAACACGGCGGCGATTTGGCTTTCGATAAAGAAATCCTGCCGCCACGGTTTTCAGACGGCCGCAGAGCAGAAAACGGCGAAACCATACTGCCCGCCGCCGTGCCGAAAAAAGTGATCAATATTTTGGCCAGCAAACCCCAATAAGGCTGCAAATGTTTCAGACGGCCAAAACCATTCAGGCCGTCTGAAACGCCCGACTCCGCCATACTCGGGCTTGACCCGAGTATCTCGATTTGCCGGAAAGTTATGAAACAACAAAAGACGGCCGGACCGCGCCAAAGCATGACGCAGATGTTTTAAGTGCCGGACGGCAAATACCATGCAGGCCGTCTGAAAAGCAAAACACCTTGTTTCTGCGTATTTTCCCCTTTTTATCCCGCACACAAACTGTTACATTACCCCATCTGCAAAAGGCCGTCTGAACATATGCATTATTTCAGTATCCACACCCAAGAGGGCGATCATTTGGGCTTTTTTATCATGCTGCCCGACAATGAATCCGAAAACCCGCCGCAAAGCGGGCGTTTCGCCGTGAAGCTGCAAAGCGAAAACCTGCCGCCGCCGACCGCCGCCGTGCGCGCGCTTGCGGCCTGCCAAAACGCCGCAGCGCCGCTTTATTGGGCACTCGAAAAAGACCATGTCGCCCTGTTTGACGACAATGCCGCCCTCGGCCGCATACGCGGCGAATACCTCACTCTTGCCGGCCAAACGCTGCTGCTCAACGATTTAACGGGAACCCTGTGATGGAAAGCGTGTTTATTCTGATACCCATCAGCATTATTCTGGCCTTTCTGATTGCCTATTTTTTCTGGTGGTCGGGCAAAAGCGGCCAGTTTGACGATTTGGAAGGCCCGGCACACCGCATCTTGATGGACGATGATTCTACCGACCGGCCGGATGCCGGCAAACCTTGGGAAACGCAGCAAAATGAGCCTTAAAGACAACCTGGATTTCTCCACCAGCCGCCGCTTTGCCCCGCTTTTCGGCACGCAGTTTCTCGGCGCGTTCAACGACAATCTGTTTAAAACCGCGCTGTTTGTGATGATCAGTTTCTACGGCCTGGGGCAGAACGATTTTCTGCCCGCCGGCCAGATGCTCAATCTCGGTGCGCTGCTGTTTATCCTGCCCTATTTTCTGTTTTCGGCCATTTCGGGGCAACTGAGCACCAAGTTCGACAAAGCCAAACTCGCCCGCGCGGTCAAACTGTTGGAAATCGCGGTAATGGCGGCGGCAGCGTTTGGCTTTTATATCCGCTCCGCCCCCCTGCTGCTGTTCTGCCTGTTTTGCATGGGCGCGCAATCCACCCTGTTCGGCCCGCTGAAATATGCCATACTGCCCGATTATCTCAACGATAAAGAGCTGATTATGGGCAACAGCCTGATTGAATCGGGCACGTTTTTGGCGATTTTGTCCGGCCAGATTCTCGGCACCGCCGTGGCGGGCATTCCGCCGCACATCATCGGCATCATGGTGGTGGCAGTGGCGGCGGCAGGCACGCTTACCAGCCTGTTTATGCCGTCTGTACCCGCCAAAAACCCTGCCGCCCGCCTCGAACCCAACATCGCCAAAGGCACTTGGGTGCTGCTGGAAGAAACCTTCGCCCAACGCAAACTCTGCGCCGCCATCATCGGCATTTCGTGGTTTTGGTTTGTCGGCTCGGTCTATACCACCCAACTGCCCACGTTCACGCAAATCCATCTGGGCGGCAACGATAATGTGTTCAATCTGATGCTGACGCTGTTTTCTGTCGGCATCGCCGCCGGCTCCCTGCTGTGCGCCAAAGCCAGCCACCGGCGGCTGCACTTGGGATGGGTGGTGGTTGGCGCACTCGGCCTCACCGTCAGCGGGCTGGTGCTGGTTTGGCTCACGCACGGCCGGCACTTTACCGAACTGCAAGGCTTGGGCTGGTTTTTGTCGCAGGCCAACGCTTACCCCGTTATCCTTGCCATGGTTGCCATCGGCTTTTTCGGCGGCTTTTTCTCGGTGCCGCTCTACACTTGGCTGCAAACCGCCAGCAGCGATGCTTTCCGCGCCCATGCCGTAGCCGCCAACAATATCGTAAACGGTCTGTTTATGGTTACTGCCGCCCTCTTGAGCGCCGCCCTGCTGTGGCTGTTTGACAGCATCACCCTGCTTTATCTGACGGTGGCGGCGGGCAATCTGCCGCTGATTGCTTATTTGGTCAAACTCGAACCGCAGTTTTTCAGTGATTTGAAAAGTTGTCTGAAAAAATCATCCGGCTAAGTCTCAGGCCGTCTGAAACATTTCAGACGGCCAAGGGCAGGCCGATGCTGCCTCGGTTGTAAAACAGCTTGGCAGTATTGCCGCCCGCAGCTTGTGCTTCGCACGAAAAATGTGTGCGTTCATTACCGCCGCCAAACCAAAGCAGAAACCGCCGTATCTTCATCGCAGATACGGCGGTTTGGTTTTCAAACGGCCTTATTGGTTCAATTCTTTCGCCAAATACAGCCAGGTTTCAATCACGGTGTCGGGGTTGAGCGAGATGGTTTCAATGCCCTCCTGCACCAGCCATTTGGCAAAATCGGGGTGGTCAGACGGGCCTTGGCCGCAGATGCCGACATATTTGTTGTGTTTGCGGCAGGCCGAGATGGCCAGATGCAGCATCACTTTCACAGCGGGATTGCGCTCATCGAACGTGCCGGCAATCGCACCGCCGCTGTCGCGGTCGACGCCCAGGGTGAGCTGGGTCATATCGTTGGAGCCGATGGAGAAACCATCGAAATATTGCAGAAACTGCTCAGCCAGCAGGGCATTGCTCGGCAGCTCGCACATCATAATCAGGCGCAGGCCGTTTTTACCCCGCTCCAAGCCGTTTTCTTTCAAGGCCTTCACCACGGCCTCGGCTTCGCCCAGGGTGCGCACGAACGGAATCATGATTTCCACATTGGTCAGCCCCATTTCATCACGCACATATTTGAGCGCACGGCATTCCAGTGCAAAGCATTCTTTGAAATCGTCTGAAACATAGCGGGCGGCACCGCGAAAGCCCAACATCGGGTTTTCTTCGTGCGGCTCGTACAGGCTGCCGCCCAGCAGGTTGGCATACTCGTTGGATTTGAAATCAGACATGCGCACTATCACTTTGCGCGGGTAAACCGATGCCGCCAACGTGGCCACGCCCTCGGCGATTTTGTCCACATAAAAATCCACCGGTGAAGCATAACCGGCAATGCGCTCGCGGATTTCTTCCTGCAAGCCGGCATCTTGGCGGTCAAACTCAAGCAGTGCTTTGGGGTGGATGCCGATTTGGCGGTTGATGATAAATTCCATCCGCGCCAAGCCGATGCCTTCGTTGGGCAGGCCGGAGAAGCTGAATGCCAGCTCGGGATTGCCCACATTCATCATGATTTTTACCGGCGATTTGGGCATATTGTCCAAAGCGATATCGGTTACTTCCACATCCAGCAGGCCCTCATAAATAAAGCCTGTGTCGCCCTCTGCACAAGACACGGTTACTTCCTGGCCGTCTGAAAGGGTTGAGGTTGCATCGCCGCTGCCCACCACGGCGGGAATGCCCAACTCGCGGGCAATAATGGCGGCGTGGCAGGTGCGGCCGCCACGGTTGGTTACAATGGCCGAAGCGCGTTTCATCACCGGCTCCCAATCGGGGTCGGTCATATCGGTAACCAGCACATCGCCGGCCTGCACGCTCTCCATCTGCGATATATCGCGCACCAGGCGCACTTTGCCCTGGCCGACTTTCTGGCCGATGGCGCGGCCTTCGCACAAGATTTTCTTTTGACCGCCTATGCTGTAGCGGCGCAGGCTGCGGGTGCCGTCTTCCTGCGATTTAACGGTTTCAGGGCGCGCCTGCAGAATATAAAGTTTGCCGTCCACACCATCGCGTCCCCATTCGATATCCATCGGGCGGCCGTAATGTTCTTCAATAATCAGCGCATATTTGGCCAATTCGGTGATTTCCTCATCGGAAATCGAAAAGGCTTTGCGGTCGGCTTCGGGCACCTCCACCACCTGCACCGATTTGCCTGCCTGCGCCTGGTCGGTGAAGGTCATTTTAATCAGCT
Source organism: Neisseria sp. 19428wB4_WF04 (assembly GCF_015235335.1). Taxonomy (NCBI): domain Bacteria; kingdom Pseudomonadati; phylum Pseudomonadota; class Betaproteobacteria; order Neisseriales; family Neisseriaceae; genus Neisseria; species Neisseria sp. 19428wB4_WF04. Next base: position 49,794 of record NZ_JADGLG010000010.1, on the reverse strand, counting down.
TGGAACCCATGGTTTTGCGCAAAATGGCGGGCTTGCCGGCTTTCAGTGTAGGTTTGTGCACATAAAATTCATCGGGATTCACCGCACCCTGCACCACGGTTTCGCCGAGGCCGTATGAAGAGGTTACAAACACCACTTGGTCGAAACCGCTTTCGGTGTCGATAGAAAACATCACGCCGGCCGCACCGCTGTCGGAGCGTACCATGCGCTGCACACCTGCCGACAAAGCCACGATGTCGTGCGCAAAACCCTTGTGCACGCGGTAGGAAATGGCGCGGTCGTTATACAGTGAGGCGAAAACGTGTTTCATGGCTTCTTTAACGTTTTCCAGCCCGTTGATGTTTAAGAAGGTTTCTTGTTGCCCGGCAAACGAAGCATCGGGCAGGTCTTCGGCCGTGGCCGAAGAGCGCACCGCTACCGAAATTTCACTGCTGCCGGCATCGGCCACCATTTTGTTCCAGGCTTCTTCAACGGCTGCATCCAGCTCTGCGGGAAAAGGCGTGTCTAAAATCCACCGGCGGATTTCTTTGCCCACACGCGCAAGCTCGGTAACATCTTCTACATCCAAAGCAGCCAAAGCGGCGGAAATACGCCCGCTCAGGCCGTTGTGCGCCAAAAAAGCACGGTAGGCTTCGGCAGTGGTGGCAAAACCGCCCGGCACGCGCACACCTTTTTCGGTAAGCCGGCTGATCATTTCGCCCAAAGAGGCATTTTTACCGCCCACGCTTTCCACATCGGTCATGCGCAGGTTTTCAAACCAAATCACGTAATTTGCAGCCATGTTTTCAGTCCATTAACAAGTTAAAAAAAGAAATGAATCCGCAGCGGTATTCTAACCACTCGGGCGTGTAGTGTCATGTATTTTTATGCAGGCAGGCACTGCGGCCGTCTGAAAAAATTGCCGCCAACGCACCGTGTAGCACCATGAAACAATATGATAATCCGTTGTTGTTTTTTCCTTAACCCTTGTTAAATATGGGGCTTGAAATAAGTTAACAAAATCTTGCCGCCTGCTCAAGGCAAAATAATCGGCATAAAATGCCAATAAACCCCCACTCGCTGAATGAAATGTGTGTTTAAAAAATATAGTTATTTTATTGTAACAGTTTGTAGTCAGGCCGTTGCAGCCGGTTTCCAATTCAGCCGAAACGGTTTGTTGCCGGAATATTATGTAGTATGATGGTAGATATTTTGACCCGCAACCCACCCCTTTATTGGGCAGTTTGAGAGGAACACCATGGCGCGCCGTTCTGCTTTTTTTATTTCCGACCGCACCGGTATCACATCGGAGAGCATGGGCGAGGCTCTGCTCGACCAGTTTGAAGGCATCAGCTTCAAGCGTGCCACCTATCCTTTTGTGGACACGCCCGACAAAGCCCGTGCAGCAGTACGGATTATCAATGCCGCCGCAGCCGAAAGCGGCCTGCGCCCGCTGGTGTTCACCAGCATCATCAATGACGAAATCCGCAGTATCATTAAAAATTGCGAAGGGCTGCATTTGAGCTTTTTCGATGCTTTTCTCGGCACCATAGAGCGCGAACTGGGGCTGACCGCCCGCCATTCGGTCGGCCGCACCCACGGCATCGGCGACACCCAGCGTTACGATGCGCGCATGGAAGCGGTGAATTTTTCGCTCAACCACGACGACGGCATCAGCGGCAAAGATTTGAAAGACGCCGATGTGATTCTGATGGGCGTGTCGCGCTCGGGCAAAACCCCCACCTGCCTGTATCTCGCGCTGCAATACGGCATACGCGCCGCCAACTATCCGCTCACCCCGGATGATTTGGAAAGCAGCGATCTGCCGCGCATGGTCAAACCCCACAAACACAAACTCTACGGCCTCACCATTCTGCCCGAGCGCCTTCAGGCCATACGCCACGAACGCCGCCCCGATTCCACCTATTCGCAGCTCAACACCTGCAGGCGCGAGGTTGCCGATGCACAGGCCATGTTCCGCACCCACAATATCCCGTTCACCAACACCACCGACAAATCGGTGGAAGAATTGGCCGTAAACATTATGCAGGCCTGCCATCTGAAGCGGCGTTTCTAAACGCCGGCCAACTGTTTTACAACATTATTGCCCTGTTGAAACATAGCGTTATATCTCTTTCAGACGGCCTTGTGCTAAAATGCGGGCCGTCTGAAAACATATATGGTTCAACCAAAATGAGCAAACGCAAAATCGAAACCAACAAAGGCAAAATTCAAGATAACGCCTTGAAAGCCCTTGTTAAATCCAATCTCTTCCGCCACAAGGTGTTTAAAAACAAAAAAGGCAAAGGCGCATACAGCCGCAAAGGCCGCCACAACAACCCGTCAGGTTTTCCTCTCTTGGAAAACCTGATTTTTTTATGCCGCCGCCAACCGCCGCCTGCCCCAAGCTTTTATCTCTCCAATCATTTCTACAGCAGATTCAATGACTTCGATAGAAAGCAGCAAGGCGCAGCAACGCTGTAGCGGAAGTTAAGTCAATCCGCCATCACACAATATCTGCCCGCCGCCCGCAAACCCTATCCGATATCAAACCACACACCGGCAACACATAAAAGAAAACCGCAAACGCCAAAAACCTGCCCGACAAAGCATTTAGACACCGTTCAAAAAACCGCTGCCCCTCAGAAAACAAGCAGGCTGTTGATTTTTGCCCTCCATTAACCCGAGGCCGTCTGAATGTTTTCAGACGGCCTCGGGTGCTTTTCCAACTGCCTAGGCCGGCGTTGGGGTCAAAACGCACGGAGCCTTTTGAAATGCCCAATGCCGAAACCTTTGCAAAATTCGTTCAGGCCGTCTGAAAGATTCAGCCATCGTTATTCCCACGCGGGCTGGGTAACGTTTTACAGTGTTTTTTTGGGCTTCGCCGAAATCCAAAATCAACTGTTCAGCAGCCAATATTGCAATCCCGCCAATGTTTTGGCATCGGCAATTTCATTGTTTTGCAGAGCAGTTTTAACGGCTTCGCGGCTCATCAGCACGGTTTCGGTGAGCTCGTCTTCATCGTTTTTCAGGGTGCTGCCTTCGCGCACGCCTTCGGCTTGGTAGAGATACATCACTTCATCGCAGAAGCCGGGGGCAGTGTAGAAAGTGTGGAGCAGTTTCACGCTGTCGGCGGTGTAGGGCGTTTCTTCAGCCAATTCGCGCAGGGCGCAGGCGGCAGGGTTTTCGCCGGCATCGAGTTTGCCGGCGGGCAGCTCGAGCAGGGCGCGGCCGCAGGCGTAACGCCATTGGCGCACCAGCACCACTTCGCCGTTGCCCGTAACGGCCAGCACGCAGGCGGCACCGGGGTGGCGAATCACCACGCGGGTGCTTTCGTTGCCGTTGGGCAGGCGCACGGTGTCGCGGGCGATGTCGATAAACGAGCCTTTGAAAATCGGCTCGGAGCTGAGGCGGGTTTCGGCCAGATTCATGGTGTTCCTTTCGGTGGGAATAGGTTTCGGAGAGAGATAATGCTTTCAGACGGCCTGATTGATTATGTTGAAAAAGGCCGGGCTGTTTACACTTTTTTTGCCGGAAAGCTTTTGTTTTTGCTGAAACGGCGGTTTTGTGATTTGCGTGTATACCCAAAAAACATGCCGCCCTGCCGTGCCTTTCGGCAGGTTCGACAATCCTCGAAAACCCCCAAACGGGGCTTCAGGCAAAAAACGAAAAATGTAAACAATGCTGGATTTTTCTACCCCGCATGCAACAAAACATCACACGTTTATCTGCCGCTATCGGCTTCGCAAGCTTGCCGAGCCGATAACGGTATTTAAGCCTTTCAGACGGCCTGAAGGTATTTTTGCAACGGGCTGCGGCCTGAGATTTTTTGCAAAACGGTTTGGTGCAGGCATTGCGCACTGCCTGATTATAGCGGATTGGTTTGTGTATTTTCATCTGGGTTCCCATCTGCACGGGAATGGCGGTATTGCGGCAATGGCGGTGCTGAAAGCTTTCAGACGGCCTGAAGGTAGTTTTTGCAGGAAACCCCGGCCTAAGATTTTTGCCAAACGGCCTGGCGCGGGCATTGTGTTCCGGCTTCTCTCCCTTCCGTTACGGTACTGCACTTTGGCTTAAAGAAGGCGGTTTTGCCGGCAGTTGATGCGGCGGCAGAAACGGTTCCGTACTGCCTGCACGGTCTGCGGTTTGCTGCCTTGTGTCAAAAAGGCGAATCTGCCCCGTCCTGTTGCCATGTCTGCCCCGACCGCGCCGCTGTGTTTTGATCCGCATCTTTATCCGGCTGTTTTACGGAACTTTTGCCGGGTGCGCGCGGAACCATACCCGCCGGCTGCATCGGTTTTACATCGGTTCTGCCCTGCCGGCGCGGGTTAGGGCTGCCGGAACAGCCTGTTTTCGCCAACGGCCGCTGCCACGGCACCGGTGAGTTTGAGCATCTGCTGCGGGGCTGTGATAAAGGGCGGCATCAGGTAGATCAGTTTGCCGAACGGCCTGATCCACACGCCTTGCTCTACAAAAAATTTCTGCATGGCGGCCATATCGGCGGGGTGGCGGGTTTCGACCACGCCGACTGCGCCGATGATGCGCACATCGGCTACATTGGGGTGGCCGGCCAGGCTTGATAAGGCCGTCTGAAAATGCCGCTCGATGGCGGCCACCTGCTGCGGCCATTGGTTGCGCTGCAAGATCTGCATATTGGCTTCGGCCACGGCGCAGGCCAGCGGGTTGGCCATAAAGGTGGGGCCGTGCATAAACACGCCGGCTTCGCCGCTGCACACGGTTTCGGCCACACGGCGGGCAGCGGCGGCGGCGGAGAGCGTCATCATGCCGCCGGTGAGGGCTTTGCCGATGCACATGATGTCGGGCTGCACTTGGGCGTGTTGGCAGGCAAACAGTTTGCCGGTGCGGCCGAAACCGGTGGCGATTTCGTCTAAAATCAGCAAGATGCCGTATTCATCGCACAAGGCGCGCACCTGCCGCAAAAATTCGGGGTGGTAGATGCGCATACCGCCCGCGCCCTGCACGATGGGCTCGAGTATCACGGCGGCAATGCTGCGGTGGTTTTGCGCTAAGGCCGTCTGAAACGCAATGATGTCGCCGGGCAGCCATTCGCCGTTAAAGCGGCTTTGCGGGGCGGGGGCGAAGATGTGTTCGGGCAGAAAGCTGCGGTAGAGGCTGTGCATCGAATTAACGGGGTCGCACACGCTCATGGCACCGAAGGTGTCGCCGTGGTAGCCGCGCTCGATGGTGAGAAATTTGCTGCGCGCTTCACCGCGCGCGTGCCAGTATTGCAGAGCCATTTTCAGCGACACCTCCACCGCCACCGAGCCGGAGTCGGCCAGAAAAATGCAGTCGAGGTTGGCTGGCAGCATGGTTTTCAGGCTGCGGCACAGGCGCACGGCGGGTTGGTGGGTGAGCCCGCCAAACATCACATGGGGCATGGTTTCGAGCTGCCGTTGCGCGGCAGCGGCCAGCTCGGGGTGGTTGTAGCCGTGTTGTGCACACCACCACGACGACATGCCGTCTATCAGCCTGCGGCCGTCTGAAAGCTCGATATACACGCCTTCGGTGCGCGCAACGGGATAAACGGGCAGCGGGGCGGTGATGGAAGTGTAGGGATGCCAGATATGGCGGCGGTCGAAATCAGAGTCGGCGGATGTAAACATGGCGGTTGGTGTCAATAGAAAAAATGTTGAAACCTTTGCAACAGCCGGGCTGCTGCCTGAAAACGGCTTCCTGCCGGCTTTACACGCCTGCCGGGAATGCGGGTGGGCCGGCAAATCTGTAAAACAGGGTTTTTCAGCATTTCAGACGGCCTGAAAACGGCTCCGGAAATTTGTTTTGCAAAGGACTTTGGGTTGTCGGTAAAGGTTGGGTTGGGCTGCTTACCTCCGCCAGGCCAAACGGCTTGTGTTTTTTAGCGGAAACAATGGCTTGGTTTTTGCCATGCTCGAAACTGTGCGGTTTTACTGTCTTGCGGCACGCCCGGCAAACATCCTCAAACGGGTATATGGGTGGAAAACGTAAAATGCAAACAATACGGAAAACGGAGGTTTTCCGCACCGCAAGCCGTCTGAAATTTTATCGGGGCGGGGTTTTCCGCACGGCTTGAACATGGCAGCGTAACCGCAGGCAGTATGGGCGGCAGGGTGGCGGGGCCGTTGCCGCTTTGGCGGTTTGCGCGCTTTAATCAAGGACGCGGTGCCGTTTGGTGTGGCTTTGGTTCGACTAGGTTTTTTCGGTTTTCAGCCCGAAATGCAGATAGCTGCGTTCGGTGGCGGTGCGCCCGCGCGGGGTGCGCTGCAAAAAGCCCTGCTGGATCAGATAGGGTTCGATAACGTCTTCGATGGTGTCGGTGGATTCGCCGATGGCGGCGGCGATGTTGTCCAACCCCACCGGGCCGCCGCCGAATTTGCCGATAACGGCTTCGAGAAATTTTCTGTCCATCACATCGAGGCCTTCCGAATCCACATCGAGCATACCCAAAGCAGCATCGGCGGTGGCCGCATCGATCAGGCCGCCGTTTTTCACTTCGGCATAATCGCGCACGCGCCGCAGCAGGCGGTTGGCGATGCGCGGCGTTCCCCTGCTGCGGCGGGCAACTTCCAGCGCGCCTTCTTCGCCCATATTCAGCTGCAGCAGTTGGGCGGAGCGGGTAACGATGGTGGCCAGGTCGGCTGTTTCATAAAACTCCAGCCGCGACACGATGCCGAAGCGGTCGCGCAGCGGGTTGGTGAGCATGCCGGCGCGGGTGGTGGCACCCACCAGCGTAAACGGCGGCAGGTCGATTTTCACCGAGCGGGCAGCGGGGCCTTCGCCTATCATAATGTCGAGCTGGTAGTCTTCCAACGCGGGGTAGAGGATTTCTTCTACCACGGGGCTTAAGCGGTGGATTTCATCGATAAACAACACATCGTGCGGCTCGAGATTGGTGAGCAGGGCAGCCAAATCGCCGGCGCGCTCGATCACGGGGCCGCTGGTTTGGCGCAGGTTTACGCCCAATTCTTTGGAAATGATGTGCGCCAGCGTGGTTTTGCCCAGGCCGGGCGGGCCGAACAGCAGGGTGTGGTCGAGTGCCTCGCCGCGTTTTTTGGCGGCGGCGATAAAAATCGCCAACTGCTCTTTGGCTTTGGCCTGCCCGATATAGTCGGCCAGGGTTTTCGGACGCAGGGCGCGTTCGAGCAGCTCTTCTTGGGCGGAGATGCTTTGCGCGGTGATGATGCGTTGCGGTTGGGCAGCGGAAAGATTGTCGGTTTGCAGCATAGGTGTTTGCGTGTTGTTAGAGGCCGTCTGAAGGCGGGGCGTATTATTATGACCGGCCTGCCCGGCCATTATAATAATGGTGTCGGCCTTGCACGGGTTATCGTGTTTGCAGCCTGCCGTTGTGCATTGGTTTAAAAGCGTATCGGCGGGGTTTCAGACGGCCTTTTGGATTGCCCGGCGGTGCGCTGCCGCCAAACCAGATAGTCGCGCAGCGGCGGCATGGGCGGGTTGATGCAGTGGGGACAAATGCCGGCGGTGTCTTCGTCATCGCTGCCAATGTGCAGGGCGTTGGGGTCGAAACGCGCCTGCTGCACCACTGCCTGCGCCAATGCCTGCGCCTGCACGGCATCAAATTCGAAACTGCCGAGTATTTCCCGCAGCAGGGCGTGTTCGGCGGCGCTGAAGTTGCGGCTGTTATCGCGAATCAGGCGGATATAGCCGCTGTTGCTGATTTTATCGTGCAGTAAATCGGTGTGGTTGTTCATTTGCCGGATATTCTCTGAAGGCCGTCTGAAAGAAAGCGGGCAGGTTGGAATTATAGCCGAAATTTAAACGTTTACGGCGCAGGCTTGCGCGCGTGTCTTTCACCTGCCTAGAAATGCGCGTATGCTGCGCTTTTTTGTTTGGTTGGAAAATGTTATGGAATCTTTGAGCCGTTTCAGCCGCTTTGTCGGCCAAACTTTTGCTTTGTGGGCGGCACTGTTTGCGGGCATTGCTTTTGCCGCGCCGGAAACTTTCAAATGGGTGCTGCCGCATATTCCGCTGCTGCTGGGTGTGGTGATGTTCGGCATGGGGCTGACGCTCTCGCCTGCCGATTTTAAAATTCTCGGCCGCCATCCGAAAGCGGTGTTGGTGGGGGTGGCGGCACAGTTTGTGATTATGCCGCTCACCGCTTATGCGTTGGCGGCGGGTTTCAATCTGCCGCCTGAAATTGCCGTGGGCGTGATTTTGGTGGGGGCATGCCCCGGCGGCACGGCTTCTAATGTTATCACCTATCTGGCGCGGGGCGATGTGGCGCTTTCGGTGGCGGTAACTTCTGTGAGTACGCTGCTGGCGCCCGTGCTCACGCCTGCAGTTTTCTACCTGCTGGCCAACCAGTGGCTGGATATTTCTGCCGGCGCGATGTTCGGCTCGATTGCCCAAATGGTGCTGCTGCCGGTGGTGGCGGGCGTGGCCGCGCATTTGCTGTTCAGAAAGCAGGCCGAGGCTGCGGCAGGGGCATTGCCGTTGGTGTCGGTGGCGGCCATCGTGCTGATTATCGGCGCGGTGGTGGGTGCGGCCAAACCGAAAATCCTCGAAAGCGGCCTGCTGATTCTGGGTGTGGTGGTTCTGCACAACGGCATCGGCTATCTGCTGGGGTTTCTCGCTGCCAGACTGTGCCGCCTGCCTTTCAGTGCGCAAAAAACACTGGCCATTGAAGTGGGTATGCAAAACTCAGGCTTGGGTGCGGTGCTGGCATCGGCTTATTTCACGCCGCTGGCCGCCGTGCCCAGCGCGGTATTCAGCGTGTGGCACAATATTTCCGGCTCGCTGCTGGCTTCTTATTGGGCGGCCAAGGCCGGCAAAAAGCAAGAAAGCCCCGATGATTCGGCCTAAGACCGTAAAACCAAACTGCCCGTGGTTGAAAAACATGGCTTTTGCCGGCTGCGGAAACGGCAGACCGGGTGTTTGCGCACTTGCTGCATGGTTTTCCGGCTTTGCTGCCTTGTTCCGCCCTATATTGCAGAGAGCAAGGCCGTCTGAAACATTCAGACGGCTTGATTGTTGCCGAAAGAATACACCAACGGCATTGACACTTTCACACACTATCTTTGGTTTGCCCGGCATATTCTGTTTGCGGCGCAAATAACTTTCGGTCGGCCGCTTAGGCTTTGCGCACAAACACCAAATCCCAAACACCGTGTCCCAGCCGCCTGCCGCGCGCCTCAAATTTGGTTTCGGGGCGGTAGCCGGGGGTGGGCGCATAGCCGGCGGCGGTGTTTTGCAGGCTGTCGAAACCGCTTAACACTTCCAGCATCTGAACGGCGTATTCTTCCCAGTCGGTTGCCAGATGGATATAGCCGCCGGGTTTGAGCTTGGGCAGCAGCTTGTCCACAAACGGGGCTTGGATCAGGCGGCGTTTGTGGTGGCGTTTTTTGTGCCACGGGTCGGGAAAGAAAATATGAATGCCCTCAAGCGAGCTGTCGGAGAGCATGTTTTCCACCACGTCTACGGCGTCATGCCGCATCACGCGGATATTATTCACGCTTTGCTCGTCAATCAATTTCAAAATATTGCCGACACCCGGGCCGTGCACATCAACGGCCAGAAAGTCGGTTTGCGGCAGCCGTTTGGCGATTTCCACCGTGGCTGCGCCCATGCCGAAGCCGATTTCCAACACTTTCGGGTTGGCGCGGCCGAACACGGCATTCAAATCTACCGGCGCGGTTTGGTAATCGAGGCCGAACTGCGGCCACAGCGTGTTGATGGCGCGCTGCTGCGCGGCGGTCATGTGGCCTTGGCGCAGCACGAAACTGCGGATGCTGCGTTGGTGTTCTGCCGTTTCGGCATCGCGGGGCGGTTGCGGGTTGGTCATGGCGGGGCGCAAAAAGGTGAAAAACCGCGATTCTACAAAAATATCGGGCCGTCTGAAAGATAAAAACTTTTCAGACGGCCCGATGCCTGTTTGATTGTTCTGCCCTTCACTTTGCAGTAAACCTGCAAGCAAACCCGCACCTTTCCGGAACCGGGCGGCGGGCTGTATGGATAACGCCGCAACGGAAACACAGCGGGCCCGCAACCAAACCGGCGCAAAGCGGCGTGCCGCAGGCAGCGCAACGGGGCAAAAGCGCGCAACGCCGCCATGATGTAAAGTGGCTTGGTTTGGATGGTTCGAGCCGTCTAAAACAGAGATAATGGTCGGTTTGAATATCTGCGCTTTCATTATCAGGCTCCGGCCTTGATTTTTTACTGCTTAAACCTTATAACCCCACCATCTTCAAACCTGCCGCGAAAGCTGCCCTGCCACATGAGCCATACCGTCCGCCTGCAATTGGAACATACCGACAACGCCGCGCTGCAACGCCTTTGCGGTGCGCTTGATGCCAATCTGAACACTCTTGCCCGCGCGCTCGACATCCAAATCAGCCGCCGCTTTTCCGATTTCACGCTTTTAGGCGGGCTCGCCCACGCCGGCCGCCGTGCGCTGCTTTCGCTGGCCGACACCGCCCGAGAGCGTGATTTGGACGACAGCGATATCCAACTTGCCGCTGTTGAAGCCAAAACCGCCGATGCGTCCCACCAAGAAAAACACCACGGCCAACAATATTATCTGCGCACCAAGCGCGGCAGTATAGGCGGGCGTACACCGCGCCAAAACGGCTATATCCGCGCCCTGCTCAATCACGATGTGGTGTTCGGCCTGGGCCCTGCCGGCACGGGTAAAACTTATTTAGCCGTGGCCGCCGCCGTTGATGCGGTGGAAAAACACCAAATCGAGCGCATTGTTTTGGTACGCCCTGCAGTGGAAGCCGGTGAAAAACTTGGTTTTCTGCCCGGCGATCTGGCTCAGAAAGTCGATCCCTATCTGCGCCCGCTCTACGATGCGCTCTATGATTTGATGGGATTCGACCGCGTAACCAAGCTGTTGGAAAAAGGGCTGATCGAAATCGCCCCTTTGGCCTATATGCGCGGCCGCACCCTCAACGGTGCCTATGTGATTTTAGACGAGGCGCAAAACACCACACCCGAGCAGATGAAGATGTTTTTAACCCGCATCGGCTTCGGTGCCAAAGCCGTGATTACCGGCGACTTGAGCCAGATCGACCTGCCCCGCAACATCAAATCTGGCTTAAAAGATGCCAGAGAAAAACTCGCCGGCATCGAAGGGCTGTATTTCCACACCTTTACCAGCGAAGATGTGGTACGCCACCCGTTGGTGCAGAAAATCGTGGAGGCCTACGATGCCGCAGACGGGTGCGGAGAAAAGGCCGAAGGCACGCCGGCATAGTTTTGCGGAGCGGTTGCGCCTGCCTTTCACCGCCGCCGCTTTCCCACAATCACCGCATCAGCCCGCACGGCAATCTAGCCAACCCGCTTTATTTTCGGTTTAAGGCACAAACCGCATGCCGTGAAAACAGTGGCAACCGGCTCTGTTGCTGCCCGGGCGGTTTGTAAAACCGTTCACTTTAGGCTAAAGCGCACACGGCAACGCCGCAACGGAAATGAAGCGGATTTAAGACGGCCGGTAAAATCTTCGCCTTGCCATGATTTTAAAGCGGACGGGCTCCCCCTTATTGCGCAATCATGCGGCCGCACTTTGCCGCCCACTGCTGTTATCGGCTGCCGTGTCTCCATTACCGCTCAGGGGCTGATTTTATTCAGCCCCTGTTTTATGTAAACGGCTTTGATTCAAGGCTGCAAAATCCCCGCGCCAGCCTGCGTTCTGAAAACTCAAGGCCGTCTGAAAGAATATTCAGACGGCCTTAGGCTTCTGTTTCACCATAAAATAAGGCAGGTTGAAATTTCGGTAAAATACGCAGAGCCGTCTGAAATGCCAGAAGCCGTTATTTTATCGGCGCAACTGTAAAACAGGGGCTTCATAACAATATCAAGATATTACAGACTTCCCGCCGCAATCAGACAACGGCAGCAGATTGCCCGGCATTTTCCAATCAGGCAGGCCCCGCCGTTATGCTTCGATGAGCATGCCTTTGGTGGAGGGTATCCGGCCGCCCATACGCGGATCAAATTCCACTGCTGCACGCAGGGCACGGCCGAAAGCTTTGAACACGGTTTCGGCCTGATGGTGGGCGTTTTTGCCGCTCAAATTATCGATATGCAGCGTCATCATGCCGTGATTGACCAACCCTGTGAAAAATTCGCCGAACAAATCCACATCAAACCGCCCGATCAAGGCGCGGGTGAACTCGATGTTGTAAACCAAACCGGGGCGGCCGGACAAATCGATAACCACCCGGCTTAAGGCCTCATCGAGCGGCACATAGGCATGGCCGTAGCGGCGGATGCCCGCTTTGCCACCCAACGCCTGTTTCAATGCCTGGCCGAAAGTGATACCGATGTCTTCTACAGTGTGGTGGTCATCGATATGCAGATCGCCCTTGCAGGTGATGTCGATGTCGATCAGGCTGTGGCGGGCAACTTGGTCGAGCATATGCTCCAAGAAAGGCACGCCGGTATCGAAACGGCTTTTGCCCGTACCGTCAAGATTAACGGCCACGGTAATTTGGGTTTCGCAGGTATTGCGGCTGACCACGGCCGTGCGGCCTTCGGCAGAGTCGAAACCAAGTGCCGGCGCAGAAGCAGCACCCTCCGCCTGCCCGGCTGCGGCCGCACGGGCTGCGGCAACTTCTTTGCGGCGTTGTTCTGCTTCAGGATCGTGCTCGCGGTTCATCCAGCCTTTGCGCTTGCCCATGCCGGCTTCGAGCTTGGCCAACAGCGAAGGGCGGATGCCCCTGCCGTTTTCGTCTTCCGACTGCTGCTCCAGGCGGCGTTTGATTTGCGAGAGCGAAGCCGAATTGTCGTAACCGCAGCGGCGTGCCAGCTCGACCATCGAGCCGGCCTCTTTGGCCAGCAGTTTCAGGTTGTTCAGGTGAAGTTGGGTTTTGTTCATCATACAATCTTTCTGTTCACACAATATTTATTAATGAAACCGGGCTGATGTATTCACACCGGACCGGTTTGCCGTCTGAAAACATCATCAGGCGGCTTTATCAGGCATATAAATCGCGGATAACGTTTAAAACCGCATTGTTTTGTTGCGGCGCACCCACAGTAAGGCGCAGGCATTGCGCCAGCAGCGGGTGCGAACCATGCAGTTTTTTCACCAAAATCTTATTGCGCTTTAAGGTTTCCTGCGCCGTGTCGGCACAAGGCACGCGCACGGTAATGAAATTGGCCTCGCTGGGAAACACTTTCAGACGGCCGATGGCAGAAAGCGCTTGAAACAGGCGTTCGCGCTCGGCTTTCAAAACGGTCGTAGTCTGAGCAATTTTGTCTGCATGCCGCAGGGCGAATTTGGCCGTTGCCAAACACAATTGGTTCATATTGTAGGGCGGCACGATTTTCGCCAACTCACGCATCACGCCCGCACAACCGCAGGCATACCCCACCCGCAGGCCGGCAAAGCCGATTTTGCTGATGGTGCGCATCACCACCAGATTTTCAATGCTGCCTGCCTGCGGCAGAAAACTGTCGCCGCTGAAAGCGCCGTAAGCCTCATCCACCACCACCAGTCCTTTGGCAGCGCAGATAACGGCCTGCACATCTTCGCGCTCGAAACCCGTGCCGGTGGGGTTGTTCGGATAGGCGATAAAAATCAGCGCGGGATTATGCTTTTCGACAGCAGCCAACACCGCCGGAAGATTGAGCGTGAAATCTTCGTTCAACGGCACACCGATATAATCCATACCGTATAAAGCAGCATTGTGCCGGTACATCACAAAGCCCGGCTCCACCGCCAACATGGCCGCACCGGGCTTTGCCAGCAGCATGGCAAACAGCTGTATCAGCTCGTCCGAGCCGTTGCCCAACGCAATTTCGGCCGCCGGCGGAACGGCAAAGGCCTCGCGCAAAACCGCCTGCAGGCCGCTGGTTGCAGGGTTGGGATAAAGATGTATCGGCACATTTTTCAACAGCCCCACCCATTCGTTTAATAACGCTTCATCATCGGCAAACGGATGATAAGGGCTTTCCATCGCATCAAGTTTGATAAAGCCTTCGGGCAAATCAGCCACCCGATAGGCGGTTAAAGCCCGGATATCCGGGCGGATTAAATCGGAAAAAGCAGTCATATCTCGGCTTCTGTAAAAACCGGCGCAGCGGATTGAAACCGCACGCATGGAAAATATAATATTCAGTCTCTCAGCATAACTTTCGATAAATATAACATATTTTTTTATTGAAAGTTAACGTTTCGTTTTATTTTTTCATAGATTTATTTAAAGAAACCTTTAAGCATGGGTGATATAGCAAACCCTCTTCCTTTCCGTTACATCATCTCTGCACCTTAGCCCAATAAAACCCAATTTCCAAAAGGAAAGCGGTTTCTGCGGTGCTGAAGTGCAACATCTGCCTAGCTTTCAGATACCCGGCTTTCAGACGGCGGTTCGGAGGCGCCGGCGGGGTGTTTGTAGCGGTTGTAGGCAAACAGATATTGGTGCGGGAAACGTTTGATCCAGTATTCCACATTGCTGTTTATCACCTGAGCATCGTGATCCTTGTTGCCGTTAAGCGCGCCCTGCAAAGGCTCGATGTGCAGCACAAAGCCCTGCCCTGCGGGCAAACGTTCGCCTGCAAAAAACAGCGCCCTCACGCCTTTTACCTGCGCGAGTTTGCCTGCCAGCGTCATCGTGTAGGCGGGCTTGCCGAAAAAACCGGCCCACACGCCTTCGCCGCCTTCTTGGGGATCGGGCACATGGTCGGGCAAAACAATGGTGGCCTCACCCGCGCGCAGGGCTTTGATAATCTGCTTCACCCCTTGGATATTGGCGGGGGCGGTGCGCCCTTTACCGCGCACTCTCCCGGCCTGCATCACTTGGTCTAAAATCTTGATTTTCTGAGGCTTATACATGGCGGTGAGCGGAAACGGCAACTGCTCGCTGATATAGCGCCCAGCGATATCGTAGCTGCCGATGTGCGGCGTGATAAGCAGCAGGCCTTCGCCGTTTTCCACCGCCTGCCGGATATGCTCCCAGCCGTGCGCGGCTTTGAACAGCCCGGCCACTTGTTGAGGCTGTCTGAAAAAAGCCACCGGCAGCTCCAGCCCGCCTTTGGCGGTTTCGCGCAGCACGGCTTTCACGGCGGCATCGCCGGCATCAAGGCCGGCAATCTGCAAATTGCTGCGTATCCGCTCGCGGTCTTTGCGGGCAAAATAAAAGCCCAAAACGCCCAATACATCGCCGATGGCGTGCAGCACGCGCAGAGGCAGCACGGCGGCAAGGCGGAACAGCAGAAAAACCAAAGTTTGCATAGCAGGCACCGGCGGATAAAAACGGCATTGTAATGGAAAAGGCTGCAGCACGGTGCGGCCGTCTGAAAGGACTTCGGGCAGGCGTTTCAGACGGCCTTTGCCCAACGGCGCAAGGGCAAAATGCGCCAAGCTGTTTTTCAGACGGCCGGGTTAGAGGATGAGGCGGCAAGATATTGAAAACCTATTTCAAACAACCTGCCCTTCGGTTGTAGGTGCGGCCGTCTGAAAGGACTTCGGGCAGGCTTTTCAGACGGCCTTTGCCCAACGGTGCAAGGGCAAAATGCGCCAAGCTGTTTTTCAGACGGCCGGATTAGATGGTGCAGCGGCAAAATGTTGCAAGCAGTTTTCAGACGGCCCCTGCCCTGCGGTATGACCGTCTGAAATGTCTGTCTAAACTCCTTTCATGGCTCGGGCTCGATTCCGCATCGGGTAGGCGTATGTCATGCCGGCAAAGGGTTGTTTGCTGCGCGCAGCTTCCGCGCCCGCTTGCCCGCCCGTTTGCCGTTATCCGACCGCCGGGCTGCCGCCTCTGCACAAAGCCTGGCCAACCGCTTGACTCGATATTTATATCATTGAGTTTCAATGAAAAATTTAACGCCATGCACGGCAGGATTGATAGTGGTTGAAGCCCCGCCGTTCATGGCGGTAGAATCCGCATTTGCCTGATAGGCGCAATGCCTGCCGTATCAGCCCCACGCGCGGAAATGCGCGGTGTTAAAACATGAAAGTGTGTGTATGAGCGAATATGTGTTTACTTCGGAATCTGTGTCGGAAGGCCACCCCGACAAAGTGGCCGACCAGATTTCCGATGCTGTTTTAGATGCCATTCTGGCGCAAGACCCTAAAGCCCGCGTGGCCGCCGAAACGCTGGTGGCCACTGATTTGTGTGTGCTGGCGGGGGAAATCACCACCACTGCCGAAGTCGATTACGAACAAACTGCCCGCGAAACCATCGCCCGCATCGGCTACAACAACCCCGAATGGGGCTTTTCGGCCGACTCCTGCAAAGTGGTATTGAACTACGGCCGGCAGTCGCCCGACATTGCCCAAGGTGTAAACGAAGGCGAAGGCATAGACTTAAACCAGGGTGCGGGCGACCAGGGGCTGATGTTCGGCTATGCCTGCGATGAAACGCCCGCGCTGATGCCGTTTCCGATTTATTACAGCCACCGCCTGATGCAGCGCCAGAGCGAAGTGCGCAGAAGCGGCCTGCTGCCGTGGCTGCGCCCCGATGCCAAAGCCCAGCTCACCTGCGTGTACGACAGCGAAACCGGCAAGGTGAAACGCATCGACACGGTGGTGCTTTCCACCCAGCACAGCCCCGACATCGGCCGGGAAGATTTGATTGATGCCGTGAAACAACACATTATCTTCCCCGTGCTGCCCAAAGAAATGCTCGCCAAAGAAACCAAATATCTGATCAACCCCACCGGCAACTTCGTTATCGGCGGCCCGCAGGGCGACTGCGGTTTAACCGGCCGCAAAATCATTGTCGATACCTATGGCGGCGCGGCTCCGCACGGCGGCGGCGCGTTTTCCGGCAAAGACCCCACCAAAGTGGACCGCTCCGCCGCCTATGCCTGCCGCTATGTGGCCAAAAACATCGTGGCCGCGGGTTTGGCGCGCCAATGCCAGATTCAGATTTCCTACGCTATCGGCATTGCCGAACCAACCTCCATCGCCATCGACACCTTCGGCACCGGCGAATTAAACGAAGCCGAATTAATCAAACTGGTGCGCGAACATTTCGATCTGCGCCCTAAAGGCATTATCCGAATGCTCGACCTGCTGCGCCCGATTTACGGAAAATCCGCCGCCTACGGCCACTTCGGCCGCGAAGAGCCGGAATTCACCTGGGAGCGCACCGACAAAGCCGCCGCCTTAAAAGCCGCATCGGGCTGGTAAAAAATCTGCCGCCCTTCTGCAAAGGCCGTCTGAAAGATTGATGTTTTTCAGACGGCCTTTCACACCGGTCGCCGGTATGGTGGTTTCGCCCTTTATTTCCGTTACGGCATTGCTGCGCCTTGCTCGAAACACACGTCTTTGCCTGCCCAAGCAGCAGAATCGGGGCTGCGCCGTCTGTAGCTTACTGCCCTGCCTGAAAATAAAAAGCACCCTACCGTTAAATCGAAGCAACGCCCGGCAGCGGAAAAGCGGAAAACGGTTAGGCAACATCATGCGGCTGCCATTGTTTCCGCAGCCGTATCATTGGTAAGATACGGGCGGCAATTTCCGATTATCCACCGCCAAAGGAGAACAAAATGAATGCGTTACCCTGGGAAATCCAACTCGCCGCAGCCTCCGTTACCGGCTTTGCCGCCGGCCTGCTGGTAATGTGGCTGGTTTTACGCCCGAAAACCGGCCGGCACAAACAGGAGCGCGAAATGCTGATGCAGGAGTTCGGCCGGTTCCGCCGCCAAGTAGACGAACATTTCGTAGAAACCGCCGCCGCTGTCGATGAATTAAACCGCAGCTATCAAAAAGTTATCCGGCACTTAAGCAGCGGCGCCCACTCGCTGATGGACAAAAAAACCCTGCAGGAACAACTCACCAAGCGCGGCAACGCTTCCATTACTGTGGCTTATCTGGCCGCCGAAGCCGCCGCAACGGCCGACACGCCCGAAACCGCCGCCGTTACTGCCGATGCCGTTGCTACCCCGCAGCCGGATGTCGATTTGGACGAGCAAACCCCTGTGAGCGATGCCCCGGTGATTACCCCGCCGCCGCTGGCCGGTGATGCTGCCGTGCCGCCCGAAGCAGGCCAAACCGGGGCTGCCAAACAAGAACATACCGCTGAAACGGTGTCGGAATCCGAGCCGGCCTCCGCAAACAAAGCATAAGTTTGCGGCGAATAAAAAAGCGCGCGACCGGGTTTATGGTTACGGCTTTATTGGTATCAAGCAGCCGCACCCGGTTCTGTCCCGGGTATTTTGGTTCTAAAAAATACGGCCTGCCGATGCCTTGGAAAAAATACCCCGAGGCCGTCTGAAAAACTGATATACCGCCATTAGTTTCGCCGGTCCGCTGCGTTACCCTGCACAGCAGGCATCCAGTGAAAAGATTGAAATATCAGTCAACCCAACACTCAAATGCCAACAACTGCGCGGGGCTGCTTCATTTCCGCTAAGGCATTGCTGCTGCCTTAGTTTTAGGCAAAAATGGTTTTGCCGGCCGCTTAAACGGCAACAGAATCGGCTCCATACCGTTTTGCGCTGCCTGCGGCCTGCTGTTTTACGCCAAAAATGAAGCGGGTTCGCGATGGTCAAACCGTGCCGGATGATGCAGGCAGGTTGCCCTGCCCGCCCCAACCCCGTTTCTGTCTCTGAAATTTTGCCGCCTGCCCGGGCGGCAGCAGAACGGATTCTGCACTGCCCGCGCGGCCGCAATCCCGCTGCCTTGCCCTCTTCGATTCGGGTGCGGTTTCGTTATCCATGCTTTTGCAAATATGCCCGGGCCGAAACCTTTGCAAAACTACTTTAAGGCCGTCTGAAATGCTTAAATCCCGCCATTAACTTAATCCCGCCATTAGCTTCGCAAGTCCGCTACGCTGATGACGTGATGACGATGGTTGAATGGTTCAGACGGCCTAAATGAATTTTGCAAAGATTTCAGGCCGTCTGAAAATATGTTCAGACGGCCTGTTGTGATACAGACGGTGTATTTCAAACCCGTTCGCCGCGCAGCGAGAACGTGTAGGCTTCGGTGATTTTCAGATCAATCATTTGGTTGATCAAATCGGCGGAACCAGTGAAATTCACCACACGGTTGTTGGCGGTGCGCGCCTGCAGCTGGTCGGGATCTTTTTTAGAAATGCCTTCCACCAGGCAGCGCTGCACGGTGCCGATCATGGTTTGGTTGATGCGCGCGGTTTCGGCCTCGATCACTTCGTTGAGTGCCTCAAGGCGGCGCACTTTTTCTTCGTGCGGCGTGTCGTCGGGCAGGTTGGCGGCGGGCGTGCCGGGGCGCGGGCTGTAAATAAACACAAAACTCAGATCGAAAGCCATGTCTTTCACCAGCTTTAAGGTTTGCTCGAACTCTGGCTCGGTTTCGCCGGGAAAGCCGACAATAAAGTCGGAGCTCAAACACAAATCGGGGCGGATGGCGCGCAGTTTGCGGATGATGGATTTGTATTCCAGCGCAGTATAGCCGCGCTTCATTGCTGAAAGTACGCGGTCGGAACCGCTCTGAACCGGCAGGTGCAGGTGGGAAACCAGTTTGGGCAGATCGCGGTAGCACTCGATGATGGCATCGGAAAATTCGCGCGGGTGGCTGGTGGTGAAGCGCATGCGCTCGATGCCGGGGATTTCGTGTACGATGCGCAACAAAGTGGCAAAATCGCAAATTCCGCCGTTGTCTGTTTCACCGCGATAGGCGTTTACATTCTGCCCCAGCAGATTGATTTCTTTCACGCCCTGCTGGGCAAGATTGGCGATTTCGGTGAGCACGTCGTTTAGGGGGCGCGAAAACTCTTCGCCGCGGGTGTAGGGCACCACGCAGAAGCTGCAATATTTGGAACAGCCCTCCATAATCGACACAAATGCGCTGCCGCCTTCCACGCGGGCGGGCGGCAGGTGGTCGAATTTTTCGATTTCGGGAAAGGAAATATCCACTTGCGAGAGGCCGGTGGTTTCTTTGTCGATAATCATCTGCGGCAGGCGGTGCAGGGTTTGCGGGCCGAACACCACATCCACATAGGGCGCACGTTTCACGATGGCTTCGCCCTCCTGTGAGGCCACGCAGCCGCCCACGCCGATAATCAGGTTGGGTTTTTTCGCTTTCAGGGGTTTGACGCGGCCTAAATCCGAAAACACTTTTTCCTGCGCTTTTTCGCGCACGGAGCAGGTGTTGAAGAGAATGATGTCGGCCTCTTCGGCCTCGCCCACTTGCACCAAATCTTCTCCCTGAGCGAGCACGGAGAGCATTTTTTCGCTGTCGTATTCGTTCATCTGGCAGCCGAAGGTGCGGATAAATACTTTTTTCATATCAAACGGATAAATGGTTTACTGGCGGGCGGCACGCTGCTCGAAAGCCTGCTTTTCGGCATCGGTGAGCACCCAGATTTCGCTGATGTTGCCGGCTTCGTTGCGGCGCACGGCAACGGCTTTGCCGGTATGGCCGGTGAGCTTGCCGCGCACAATAAAGCGGTTGCGTTCGTCTTTGATGCGCAAATCATGGGTGGCGGTAAAGGTTTCGGCATTGCCGTCAATCCAGCCTAGAGTGAGGATTTTCAACCAAGAAAGGCCGCCGTTGCCCAATACAATCTGCGGGTATGCCACCTGCTTCAACACGGCCACATCCATATCGGCCGGCACGGCGCGTTGCGCCCAGGTTAGAGAAGAAAACAATAAAATCAAAAGGGTAAATAATTTTTTCATGATATTTTTCTACCGTAATGTGAGTAATACAGCGGGGGGATTATAACATAGAGAAGCAAGGCGTAATCTTTGTTTCCAATAGAGATTTATCTTGGCGGCCGATTTGCTCCGGTTTGCCGGGGAGTGTCTTGCGCCGCCTGCCGCCCGTGTCGGCAAGATGGGAACCTGCTACGGATAACGGGGGGCACAATGATGCAGAAGAGCCGGAAACAGGCCGTCTGAAAACAGTCTGCACAGAAAGTTTTGCCGATCCGTTGATACAGAATATGGAATGACTCATTTGAACCACAGGGTAGGTTTGCCGTTTTTAAATATGCGCGGCGGCATACGGGCAGTGGCAGACAAGCGATGCCGGCCGTCTGAAAAAAGCAGGCGGCGGCGGAGCGGGAAGGCGGCAGACGGTGTGCAGGCGGGCTGTATGATCTGCAACGGGTTCGGCGCGGCGGCTCTTGAAAATCCGAAAATCCGTCCTCAATAAGAACGTTCAGATTGAAGAACATTCGGGTTGGAAGCTGCTTCCCGCCTGCATTGCGGCGGCATTTCAGACGGCCTGTCTGTGGAAATTGCAGCCTTTTGCCTGTATATTCCGCCGGTTATAGTCAGCCCGCTTTATTGCCGTTGCGGCATGGCTGCGCTCCAGCCCAAAGAATGGTTTTGCAAGCCGCCCAAACGGCAACAGAACCGGCTACGCATCTTCTGCACCGGCTGCGGCTTGCCTTGCCGAAAATAAAGCGGATTCACTGGTTATGGTTATTATGATGCCGATGCCCGTTCCGGGAGCTTTGACACTTCGGCATACCAAACCGCGCAGTATGCAAAAGCACCCAAACCAGCTCACTCCGACACCACCGACACCTGGATTGATTATGCCGCACACCCTCCCGCTTACCGAGTCCGCCGTTGCCGGGCTGCCCGCAACCTTTTACCGCCGCATCCGCCCCGAGCCGCTCTCCCAACCTTATTGGGTAGTGCAAAATCACGCACTGGCGGCAGAAATGGGCTTGAGCCCGTCTGAAATCTTCGACAACCCCGACAATCTGCTCTATCTGGCCGGCAGCGCGCCCGCCTACGACCCCACGCCCATCGCCACCGTATACAGCGGCCACCAGTTCGGCGTGTATGTACACCAACTCGGCGACGGGCGCGCGGCTTTGCTGGGCGAGAGCGGCAGCGGCGGGCAACGCTGGAAATGGCAGCTCAAAGGCATGGGCAAAACGCCCTATTCGCGCTTTGCAGACGGCCGCGCCGTGTTGCGTTCCAGCATACGCGAATACCTCTGCTGCGAAGCCATGCACGGCCTGGGCATCGCCACCACGCGCGCACTCGCGCTCACCGGCAGCAACGATGCGGTGTACCGAGAAGAAGCCGAAACCGCCGCCGTGCTCACGCGCATCGCGCCGAGCTTTATCCGCTTCGGCCACTTCGAATACCTCTACCACACCGGCCGGCACCACAACCTGCCCGTGCTGGCCGACTTTTTAATTGACCGCCACTTCCCCGAATGCCGCCGGGCCGATAACCCTTATTTGGCGTTTTTCCAAACCGTTTCGCAGCGCACCGCCGCCCTGATAGCCGCCTGGCAAAGCGTGGGCTTCTGCCACGGCGTGATGAACACCGACAACATGTCGGCACTCGGGCTCACCATAGATTACGGCCCGTTCGGCTTTCTCGACCACTACGACCGCCACCATGTGTGCAACCATTCCGACCACGAAGGGCGCTATGCCTACAACGAGCAGCCCCATGTGGCACATTGGAACCTGATCCGCTTCGCCTCCTGCCTGCTGCCGCTGGTGCCCGAAAGCGCACTAACCGATGAGTTGGAACGCTTTCCCGAAGCGTTTCAGACGGCCTATACCGCCAGAATGCGCGCCAAAATCGGCCTGCAAACCGAAGAGCCGGCAGACCATGGGCTAATCGGCGATATGTTTGCCGCCCTGCAAGGCAGAAAAGTGGATTTCACCCTGTTTTTCAGGCACTTGTCTAAAATCGGCAACACCCACGGCGAACCGCCGCCGCCCGAGCTGGCTTCCCTGTTTGAAGGTTCCGCCGATGCCTTTGTCCACTGGCTCGGCCGCTACCGAGGCAGGCTGCGCGCCGAAAACAGCAACCCCGAAGCGCGCGCCGTGCGCATGAACGCCGTCAACCCGCTGTATATCTTGAGAAACTATCTGCTCGAACAAGCCATCACACAAGCCAAAAACGGCGACTTCCGCGAAATCGAACGCCTGCACCGCTGCATGCAGAACCCGTTTGAAGAGCGGCAGGAATTTGCAGATTTTGCCGAACGGCCGCCGCAATGGGCAGGCGGCATCTGCGTGAGCTGTTCGAGTTAGCCGCTTAGCCGCTGCGCCCGTTTCAAAAAGCCGCCGGCCGTCTGAAATACCCAACCGCTGCCGCACACGCGAGCCGAAATCCGATCTCGCCCTGCAAACGCCTAAAACACTTTTTCAGACGGCCTGCGTTTTTTGATACTGCCGTGCCTGTCTCATACCCAATCGGTTCATGGCAAAACTTTTTCAGACGGCCTCAGACTTTGCGCCACCCACTCAGGCCGTCTGAAATACCCAACCGCTGCTGCCCGCCCAAGCCAAAATCCGATCTCGCCCTGCAAACGCCTGAAAAACTTTTTCAGACGGCCCCGCCTTTTGCCCTCCGCTCAGGCCGTCTGAAATACCCAATCACCGCCGCCCGCGCAAGCCAAAATCCGATCTCGCCCTGCAAACGCCTAAAACACCTTTTCAGACGGCCCCGCCCTTTACCCCCGCTCAGGCCGTCTGAAATACCCAACCGCACGCGCGCAGGCCGCAGGCCAATCCCAACTTCACACGTTATGGAAACCAAGCATTTGTTGTTTTTTAAAATCCGCACCCGCCGGCGCGGGAACGGCGGCAAATAAAACGCTATGATATTTTTGAATGATGCAAAAGGCCGGGGCTGCCGTTTATCCCTGCTATAATCCACATCTTTGCCCCCTGCCCCAGGCCGTCTGAAAATATGAATACCCGCCCCACCCGCATTCTCGGCATCGACCCCGGCAGCCGCGTTACCGGCTTCGGCGTGGTGGACGTGCGCGGGCGTGGGCATTTCTATGTGGCTTCCGGCTGTATCAAAACCCCGCCGAATGCGCCGCTGGCCGAACGCATCGCCGTGATTGTGAAACACATCGATGAAATCATCACCGCCTACCGCCCCCAGCAGGCGGCAGTGGAGCAGGTGTTTGTGAACGTTAATCCTGCCGCCACACTGATGCTCGGTCAAGCGCGCGGCGCAGCGCTCGCGGCGCTGGTGATGCACGGCCTGCCCACTTTCGAATACACCGCCCTGCAAGTCAAGCAGGCCGTAGTCGGCAAAGGCAAAGCCGCCAAAGAGCAGGTGCAGCACATGGTGGTGCAGATGCTGGCTTTATCGGGCACGCCGCAGGCCGATGCTGCCGACGGCCTGGCCGTTGCCCTCACCCATGCACTGCGCAATCAAGGCCTGGCCGCACAACTGCAACAAGGCAGCCTGCAAATCAAGCGCGGGCGTTTTCAAAAAAAATAACCCGGAACGGAAACCGGCAGTTTCAAACGGCCGCAAAACCTGCAAACACCAACCTGCAAGTCTGCACACATTTCATAGCAAATCCGATAAAACCCGGCACAAAGCAAACCGCAAAGAGCGTGAATTTTCTGACACTGCCTCATTACATTGCTGCGCCTTAGCCCGAAGAGAACAGTGGACTCGGACCTTTTATTTGAGATTAATCCTATCATGATAGTAATAATGGATATACTCATATTTCAAGCCGCCAAAACAGCAACAAAACCAGTTCTGCACATTTTTCTGCGGCCTTCCGGTATTTGAAATATGTAGATTCACCATACCCGCCTCCTGTTTTCAGACGGCACCAAGCCTTTGCAAAAATACTTGATGCCGTCTGAAAAACCGAAATACCGCCATTCTGCTGTAACGGAAATAATGGTAAATAAATTTTTGGTGCTGTTTTTGAATCTTGCCTATTCTAAACCTACCTGCAGTAAAGCCGCACCGATTCACTACAAGACAAACGGTATTAAGATGGGGCAGGCAGCTGTATCAAACGGAATATCTGCGGCAGGCCGCAGATACAAACCATATAGGGTGCGGCAGTGCTATAACTTTAAAACTAACCGGCTATCGCAGAAGCATTCCGCCCACGACACTGCAACCTCCGGCCGCTGCAGCGCATCCTGCAGAAACAATACGGCAAAGCCTGCGGCCTTTTGTTATACAATCCGCTTTTTTCCGAAACCACTGTAAAACCTTATGAAAGCCATGATTCTAGCGGCCGGACGCGGCGAGCGTATGCGCCCGCTTACCGACACCTGTCCGAAACCCTTGTTGAAAGTGGCGGGTGAAACGCTCATCGGCCTGCATCTGCGCCGCCTGCGTGCCGCCGGCATAGTCGAAATCGTTATCAACCATGCCTGGCTGGGTGCGCAAATCGAAGCGGCCTTGGGCTCGGGCGCGGCTTACGGCGTAAACATCCGCTATTCTCCCGAAGGGGAAACCGGCCTGGAAACGGCGGGCGGTATCGCCACTGCGCTGCCGCTGTTGGGAGAGCCGTTTTTGGTGGTGAACGGCGATGTGTTGGCCGACCTTGATTTTCAGACGGCCTTTGCCGCAGCCGATTCCCTGCGCCGGCAGCGCAGGCTGGCGCATTTATGGCTGGTGCCCAACCCCGCGCACAATCCGGAAGGTGATTTTATTTTGCAGGAAAACGGTGCGGTGGTGGCGGCAGACGCAGTCGGAGAGCGGCTCACGTTTTCCGGCATGGCAGTTTACCATCCCGATTTGTTCCGCCACACACCGCCTCACCGGGCGGCCAAACTTGCCCCGCTGCTGCGCGAAGCCATGAATGCGGGCTTGGTTTGCGGTGAAAAACACACCGGCCTGTGGCTGGACGTGGGCACGGTGGAGCGGCTGGCCGAAGCAGATAAATTAATGCAGGGCAGAATGGGCTGCCGCTGAGCGGCTTTGCCGAAAACTTCAGGCCGTCTGAAAAAACTGTTTTCAGACGGCTTGAGATTTTTGCAGAACTCCTTTCAATATCTTAAAACCCCTGCATCATGCCCGGGCTTGGCTCGGGCATCCTTTTTTCAAAAGAAGTGCAGAGATACCCGGGTCAAGCCCGGGCATGACAGAAAAGCCTTTTGTGATAGTTTTTTGAATTTTGCAAGGGTCCCAGCCCGCCTGCTTCCAAGCGGGCACGGTTCAGAATTTCCCGTACCTGGCAATCACATATTTGCCGGCGGTGTTTTAGACAGCGTTGCCGCCGCCATTCGGGAGCATCACGGTTTTAGCCGTTGATTTTCACCGAACCCGCGGTTGCCACATTGGCGGTCCGATTCATATCGGGCAGACCGATGCCCTTGGCCGCCGCATCAGGTTTGCCGCTCCAAACCCAAAATTGCGGGAATTTCCTGCCCTTATCGCTTTTACTCCGGTTAAAACGAATGCTTGCGGCACAGCAGGCGCAACCGGCGGGTGCGCCGCCTTTTATGGTCTGAACATGCCGCGCCGGTAAAATCGGGCATTGCATTTGCACACACCGCGCCTGAAGAAAACCAGGCCGTCTGAAACGTTTCAGACGGCCTGCTTCGCATGGGAACCGTGCCGGCACACTAAGGTTTGCGCTGTTCAAACAGCCAATCGCGTATGCCTTCGATGGTGTAGGCGATGCGCCAGGTGTGAGTGTGGTTGGCCGCACTGCTGTCGGTTTGGCCGGCGGGCACCACCGTGCCTTTCTGCAAAACGGTGTAGTTGATGTCGGCATTTTGGCTGCCCACCGCCCGCGCTTCGGCATCAAACTCTGCGGCGGCAGACAGGCCGCTCCATATTGTACGCACCACTTTGGCACCGCCTTTTTCAAGAACGCCGGCAACAACATTCATGCCCGGGTAGGCTTTTTCATCGCCTTCGGCAACCATCATCCACATTTTGCCTTTCGCCGGCAGAGCAGCTTTGACGGCATCCCACTGCGCAGCCACAATGTAAGAAGCGGCAAAGAAATCAGGGTGTTTGCCGCCCATCGCCATTACCGCCATGCCGCCTTCTGCCTGGCCGGTAGCGTAGCGGCGCGCAGTGTCGATGCTGTATCGTGTTTGCAGATATTTGATAAGATTGATCACAGCATCCGCATCATTGGCGGCTGCAGTTTTGCCGTTTGCGGTTTGACGGCCGAACTGCGGTGCCAGCACAAACGCTTCATTTTTGGCCTGCGACTCGGGCGAAGCCCAAACCACCGCACCCAAGCCCTGTTGCAGGGTAGCTTTAACATCGCTGCCGGCAATGCCCTCATCGTGGATAAACAACACCAGCGGATAGGTTTTCTTCGGATTGTAATTTTTCGGCACAAACAAATTGTAATGAACGGTTGCACCGGTTTGCGGGTCGGCAAACGAAGCCTGTTTGAAATCGTCCACCACCAGATTTAGCGCCGTTTTGCTCTGCCGCTCATTACCGTTGGCGGCAATGGTGTTACCCCTCGTATCGGCAATATCGCCGGTTTGGGTAACTTTCAGCTCGGGCCTGCGGCGGATAATGTCGCGCCCTTCCATACCGAAGGCTACGGCATCTTCATCGTTTTTAGAAAGCTCCAGCACCACATAGCGGCCGTTTTTAGGCTGCTCGGCAGTAACCGGCGCATTGTTGGCATACACTTTGGTTACCGTTCGGTTTGCCACGGCGAAATCTTCAGGCTGCAACGAAGCATTGCTGATTTCGGCCGCGTATTTCACCACAGCAGCAGTAATTTTCTGGCCATCGCCGAACACTTCGGTTACCGCGGCCACTTCCTGCACAAGGTCGGCCGCAGCAGCATGCTCGGCAGGAAACACGGAAGATAAGGCCTGGCAGCCCGACAAGGCCGCAACCAAACCGGCGGCGGCTAAAACAGCAGTGATTTTTTTCATAATCCATACTTTCAAAAACCGGCAGGGATGATATGCCACTATAACCGCTCCCCCGAAGTTTGTGTGCACCACCATACGGAACGGCGGTTTTATCGCCTAAGCGTTAAAAAATCAAAAAAGCCGTCTGAATATTTCAGACGGCCTTCCGTATCGTGAATCTGCACTTTTTCGATACCGTTAAGGCCGCTGGCAATGGGGGCGCAGGGATGGGGCAGCGGAATTGGGCAGATTCAATGTCCGACCGCTCACACCACGATGGCGCCCAGCGAGTCGGTGGGTTTGAATGCGGCAAATATACCCTCGATAATGCCGACAATGGTCGGGATAAACGTCCAACTGAGTAGAAAATATCCTATCCCCATCCACACCCGGCCGGCGCAGAATTTGTGTACGCCGAAGGTGCCGAACAGTAGTGCCATCGCCACATAAAGGGCTTTGTTGCAGGTGTGCGGATAAGATGCGGCATAAGAAACGGGAACATTCGGGGCGTGCATGGTTTTTCCTTGCGTTGTGGGGTGTTTGAACATTTTCCAAATGGTGTGCGCGGCTTTAAATTCAAAGTGTTTTTTCGTAAAAACAGGCAAACGCGCTGGTTTAATTTTGAAATCCGCCCTGAAACGGAAAGCCGGTTTGGCCGGTGCTTTTGGCCGTCTGAAAGTTTTCAGACGGCCTCGGTATCAAAACAGAGCCTTCACCGCTGCTTCGATATTGCCGGCACGCATAAAGGTTTCGCCGATGAGAAAGGTGTGTACGCCGTGGTTTTGCATCAGGGTTACGTCTTCTTTATTGCGGATGCCGCTTTCGGTGATGACGGTTTTGCCTGCAAGTGCGGGCAGCAGCTCGAGCGTTTGCTGCAGCGACACATCAAATGTGTGCAGATTGCGGTTGTTTACGCCCCAAAGCGGTGTAGTGAGGTTGCGGCATTTTTCCAGCTCGGCGGGGTGGTGCAGCTCCAGCAGCACCGCCATGCCCAATTCGTGTGCAGTGTGTTCGAACTGCTCCAATTCGTGCGCCTTAAGCGCGGCGGCAATCAGCAGCACTGCATCGGCACCCCAGGCGCGCGCTTGGTAAAGCTGATAGTTGTCGATGATGAAATCTTTACGCAACACGGGCAGGGCCACGGCGGCCTTCGCTTGTTTGAGGTAGTTTGGCGAGCCTTGGAAATATTGCTCATCGGTGAGCACCGACAAGCAGGCTGCGCCGGCACGTTCATATGCCTGCGCAATGGCGGCGGGGTCGAAATCGGGGCGTATCAAACCTTTAGACGGGCTGGCTTTTTTCACTTCGGCAATCACTGCCGGCAAGCCGGCGGCATGTTTGGCCGCGATGGCTTCGACAAATCCGCGCGCCGGTTCGGCCGCCTGCGCCTGTGGCTTAAGCTCGTTTAGCGGCAACGCGGCTCGGGCGGCGGCGACTTCTTCGGCTTTGGTGGCGAGAATTTTGTTTAAGATGTCGGACATGGCAAACTTTCGGTCAGATAGGTTTTCAGACGGCCGCCTGCATCAGGCCGTCTGAAACGGAGCGGAATCGGCAGATATTGGCAAACAGATGCCGAAGTATAAAAGATAAGGCCGTTGGAAAGCCACCGTTTCAGACGGCCGGCACCCACACGCCGATCCACTCCGCCAACCCGCGCCTGCAAACGCTTGCAGTTTGAATCTCCATACCGGCAGCAAAAGTGATGCCGGTTAACCGCCGGGCTGTATTTCGGGCAAACATTACCGATGTGTGGCCGACAACATCATGCCGCTATCGTGAATTTACTGTATTTTCGGCGCAGGGCAAGCCCCAAACCATACAGGCAGTACAAAATTTTGACGAGGATTCAGCAGCGCATAAAACCGTTCTCTTTGAGACGGGATGGCGGCACCATCATGGAAATGCAGCGGGCTCTCCATAGCGGCGGGCGGAGGGTATAACTGCCACTGCGCGCCCATATCCGGCCGTTTGCACACACCGGCCGCGCAACCGTGTGGTAGCGGCGGTGCTGATAATATGGCTGCATTCGCAATAACCCGTGGAAAAAAGCATCATAAAAAATGTAGAAAAACCCGGCTTGGTTTGCACTTTCCGTATTCAGTCTGAAAACCCGTGTCAGGGTTGTGAAAAGCTGCAAGAAACACCGAAAAGTACGGCAAAGCCGTGTAGTGCTTGGGGATACTCAAAATTACGGAACCGCCGTTACTGCAAAAACAAGCCGTTTGACACAAACAGCGCAAACAGCCCGATTTTTCCGACACACAAAACAAACAAGCCGTCTGAAATATTCTGCCGCAGAGCCTTGCGCACGGCTATAATCGGCCGCACCATGTGATTTTTAACGATTCAGACGGCCTGAACCGGCGCCGTCCCGGAAGCCCCTATGACCCACTATTCCCTCTTCGCCACCTGCCCGCGCGGCCTTGAAAGCGTTTTACAGCAAGAGCTGCTCGCGCTGGGCTGCGGCCAAATCAAACCCACAGACGGCGGTGCAGCCTGCAAAGGAGCACTGGAACAGGCTTACCGCATCAATCTGCATTCGCGCACCGCCGGCCGCGTGCTGCTGCAGCTGGCCGAAGGCGGCTACCGCAGCGAAGCCGACATTTACACCCTCGCCCGCAATATCCGTTGGAGCAGCTGGTTCGGGCTGGAACACACCTTCAAAGTGAAAGTGGAAGGCAGGCACGCGCGGGTGAAAAGCCTTGATTTTACCGCCCTGAAAATTAAAGATGCCCTGTGTGATGCCTTCCGCGATGCGCTCGGCTCTCGCCCCAGTGTCAGCAAAACCCGACCCGATGTGCGCATACACGCCTTTATCGGCGGGCAAACCGCGCAGATTTTTATCGACACCAGCGGCGAAGCCCTGTTCAAACGCGGCTACCGCCAAGACACGGGCGAAGCCCCCCTGCGCGAAAACCTCGCCGCCGGCCTGCTGCAGCTGGCGGGCTATAACGGCACGCAGCCGTTTCAAGACCCCTTTTGCGGCAGCGGCACCCTCGCCATCGAAGCGGCCTGGATTGCCCTGCGCCGCGCCCCCGGCCTGATGCGCCGTTTCGGCTTTGAAAAACTCGCCAACTTCGATGCCGCCCTGTGGCAGAGCCTGTGCAGCGAAGCAGAGCGGCAGATTTTGCCGCAAACGCCCGCGCCAATCGCGGGCAGCGACAACGACCGCCGCATCATCGGCACCGCCCAAGCCAACGCCGAAGCCGCCGGCGCGGGCAGCCTGATTCGCTGGAGCGTGCAGGATGCCCAGTCTGCCCGCCCCAACGGCGCAAACGGCATCATGGTTTCCAACCCGCCCTACGGCGTGCGGCTGGCCGAAGTGCAGGCGCTGCACGCGCTTTACCCGCAGCTGGGCACGTGGCTCAAACAGCACTACGCGGGCTGGCGCGCCGGCATGTTCACCGCCGACCGCGACATACCCAAACTGATGCGCCTCTCGCCCAAACGCAAAATTCCGCTGTTTAACGGCAATCTCGACTGCCGCCTGTTTCTGCTCGATATGGTGGCGGGGTCGAACCGTTAAGGCTGTCCTATCCCCTTTGCCGTTACGGCGTTGTGCGCCGCAACTCCAAAATAACGGTTTTGCCGGCACGGACGGTTATAAAACCGGTTCCGCATTATCCGCGCTGCCCGTGGCCTTGCACGAAAATAAAGAGATCTGCTTAACAGAGGCCGTCTGAAACCCAAACCGGCCTGCGCCGCGCCAAATATCCGAAACATCATTCAGGCTAAGGTTCCGGCAAAACCCGGCCGTCTGAAATGCCCTTTTTCATCATTCCCGCGCGGCACCGCTCCGATGGCGCAACACACCGAAACCAAGCAGGGGAAGCGCAAGGCCATACTGTATCGTTTTATGATGTTTTGCCGTAAACCTATTACCCATAAAAAATTATCCATAAAAAACTGCACCCCGAAAATGGCTTGGAAGCCGATTTTCGGAGTGCAGTTCATCGCAGACAGACCCGCTTTCCATATCAAAAAAGCCGCACTTTGATGTTGAACCTGCGGAAATTTTCAATCTGCGCGCGGACACCGTTAAGCAAGCGGTTAATGGTGGTGCCGGTGGCCGCGTCCGCCGTGATGTTTGTAATGCGCGTGCGGCGGGCCGTAGTGGCGTTTGTTACCGTGGCCGTAATAATGATGATGGTGGTGCGTTGTATCGCGGTAAACCACGCGCTCGGCCGCCTTGCGCTTTTGGTTGCGTTTGGCGTAGAGATTGCCCGCCGTACCGCCCAATGCCGCGCCGATCAGCGTGCTTTCCATATTGTTGCCGGCAGCACTGCCGATTACGCCGCCCACGGCAGCACCCACAATCGTAGCCGTGGTGCGGTCGGTCATCCGCGCCTGCGCCAGCGGCGCCAGCACCAGCGCCGAAGCAGCCAACACGGTTATCATAGATTTGCGGACCATATTCATAAAACACTCTCCGTATTGTTTCGGGAAAACGGCTGCCTTTTACCACACAATGCGGCAACACCCGATAAAATGCCGACAAACGGCCTGTTTCGGCAACCGGCTGCATCATACCTGCAATCTATTTAAAGATATGCACACACAATGTAATATTGCGCAGCCCCCGGCTACGCTGCGCCTTCCACACCGAACCGCCGCCTTCAGACGGCCGGCACCTTACAACGGAAACCCAAACCATGCCCTACTGCTACCGCCGCACCCTGCCCGCCGCACCGCTCGACATCATCGGCGATGTTCACGGTGAAATCGACGCCCTGCAAGCACTGCTGCACCATCTCGGCTACCGTGAAAACGGCAGCCACCCCAAAGGCAGAAAACTCGTGTTCGCAGGCGATCTGTGCGACCGCGGCCCCGACAGCCCGGCCGTGCTCGCATGGTTTTGGGAAATGCACGATGCAGGCAACGCCTTCACCGTTTTGGGCAACCACGAACTCAACGCCCTGATGCACGACCCCAAAGACGGATCCGGCTGGTTTTTTCCCGAGCGCGCCGCCAAAGATGCCGCCCTTTACGCCCCCTGGCACACCCTGCCCGCCCACGCGCGCCACGCGCTCGAAAGCCGCCTGGCCGAGCAACCGCTGATATGGGCGCGCAGCGATGTGCGCATCGTCCACGCCGCCTGGCTGCCGCACACCTTTTCCCGGCTGGAAGAAGCGCGCGGCGAAAGCCTCACCCAACAATACCGCCGCTTCGACCGCGAGCTGGACGCGCAACTGCAAACCGCCCCCTGGTATGCCGACTATCTGCGCGAACAGCAGCGTTACGCCGAAGCCGCCCAAAACCCGCATCAGACACCGCCGCCCATGCCCGCCACCGCACAATACGAGCTCAACCGCAGCCGCCTGCACCCCATACGCGCGCTCACCAGCGGCATCGAGCAGCCCGCACCGCAACCGTTTTACGCAGGCGGCCGCTGGCGTTACACCGCCCGCTGCGGCTGGTGGAACAGCTACCGCGAATCCGTGCCCGTGTTAATCGGCCATTACTGGCGCAGCTGGCGGCCGCAGCCGGGTAAGTCCGGCCGCGAAAACATTCTGCCCGCAGCGGGCAATGCCTGGCACGGCGCAAAGCGAAATGTGTTTTGCACCGACTTTTCCGCCGGCGCGCGCTGGCGCGACCGCAAACAGGGCATCCCGCCCGCACAATCGCAGTTCCGCCTGGCGGCTATGTGCTGGCCGGAGCGGGTGTTGGTGTTCGACAACGGCGATATCGAGCAAACGGTTTAAGGGTTTGGCCATGATACAGGCCGTCTGAAATCATGTTTTCAGACGGCCTGAGTGTTGCAAAAGGCTGGGTTGCAGAATGCAGAAAACTCTGCAAGAAGTTTATCGGCCGTTATTCCCGCACAGGCGGAAATCCAAATGTTCGGCATCTGCGCATCTGTTTTAACCGATATTTCAAACTCTCATCCCCATTGCTGCACGCGCCGGAACAGCGTTATGGCGGAAACAACGGTATTTCAGCCTTTCAGACGGCCTGAGGTATTTCTGCAAAGCCCCCGGCCTATATCATTCGGAACAGGGTTGCCCTAACGGGAAACCTATGTTTTCAAGTTTGGAACGGTTGGCTTGAAGCGGTTTTTGTGAAAAGGATTCAAACGATAACACAGCAGGCCGTCTGAAAAAAAGCTTTCAGACGGCCTGCTGTGTTATCGCCGAGTTGTTTATCCGGCCATCTGAACAGCCTGAATGGCGGTAAGCGCAATGGTGTAAACGATGTCGTCCACCAAAGCGCCGCGCGACAGGTCGTTTACGGGCTTGCGCAAGCCTTGCAGCATCGGGCCCACGCTCAACACGTTGGCGTTGCGCTGCACGGCTTTATAGGTGCAGTTGCCGGTGTTGAGGTCGGGAAACACCAACACGGTGGCCTGGCCGGCCACTTTGCTGTCGGGTGCTTTGGATTTGGCCACGCTGGGCACGGTGGCGGCATCGTATTGCAGCGGGCCGTCCACATCGATATCGGGGCGTTTTTCGCGCACCAGGGCGGTGGCCTGCGCCACTTTTTCCACGGCGGGGCCTGCGCCTGATGTGCCGGTTGAGTAGGAAATCATTGCCACTTTGGGTTCGATGCCGAAGGCTTTGGCGGAGTCGGCAGATTGGATAGCGATGTCTGCCAGCTGCTCGGAGGTAGGCTCGGGATTGACTGCGCAGTCGCCATACACCAGCACTTGATTGGGCAGCAGCATGAAGAATACGCTGGAAACCAGGCTGGCGCCGGGGGCGGTTTTAATCAGTTGCAGGGCGGGGCGGATGGTGTTGGCGGTGGTATGTACGGCGCCGGACACCAGGCCGTCCACATGGTTTTGCGCCATCATCATGGTGCCCAACACCACGGTGTCTTGCAGCTGTTCGCGTGCCTGCTCGGGGGTTAGGCCTTTGCTCTTGCGCAGTTCGCACATCGGCTCGACATATTGCTCGACCAGGGTGGCGGGATCGATGATTTCCAATGAATCGGGCAGGGTGATGTGGCGTTCTTTGGCAACGGCCTCCACTTCTGCGCGCGGTGCCAGCAACACGCAGCGGGCGATGCCTTTTTCGTGGCAGATGGCGGCGGCCTGCACGGTGCGCGGCTCGGCTCCTTCGGGCAATACGATGCGTTTGTCGGCACGGCGTGCGGATTCCATCATGTTGACGCGGAATTGCGCGGGCGACATACGGCCGGTTTTTTTCAGCAGCAGATCGGTGTCGGTAACGTTTTGCGAAGAGCCGAAACAGGCCAGGCCGGTTTTTTCGGCCACGGCGGCACCTACGCCCGCATCGGCATTGCCGTCAAGAATAAAACCCGCCAGCACGCCCGGCGCGGTGGCATAGGCTTGTTTGGCGATGTTCAGCTTGTTGGTGAGATGTTCGATGTCTTCGTTGTCGGAAAACACGGAAAACACCACGTTGGCATCAAGCGACAGGGCCAATTCGAGATTGCGGGTGGAAAGAAACAGTTTTTCCGCATCGGGTTTGATGCCTTTGATAACGATATTTTCAGCGTTTACTTGGGTAACGCGCGACACCAGCATATCGAGCCAATCATCGTATTTGCCGGCACACAGCATTTTTTCGGCTTCGCCGCTTTCGTCAAGCGCGCGGAAAACGGCGGCATCGGGCAGGGCGGCGGCAACGGCCTGGGTTACGGCCCAGCCGTCTGAACGGGCAGATACGGGAACAATCAATACGGTAGCCATAAATAATCCTTTTAGAAACTGAAACCGGAAAGGGAAAATCGGGAGTTATTTTATCACTTTGATTAGGCGGTTTATACCCGTAATTTTTGCGCGGCCGCACTCAGTTTGCTTTATTGTTTGAAATCAAGCCGCTGTGACGGGCGGAAAAAGTATACGCCATACCCGGGCTTGAAGCGGTTGTCTCGGGTTACCGTAAGCTTTGAGATACCCGAGTCAGGCCCGGGGATGACGGAACGGCTACTGAGCAAGCGGTTTGAGATCTTGGCAACCATGCCTTAACAGGCCGTCTGAAAAAAGACGTCTGAAATATTTGAATCCCGCCATCGGTTTCGCAAGCCCGCTGCGCTGCCCTTTCGCCGGCAGGAATCCGGGTTGAAAAGTTGAAGTATTGTTTAAACAGACACTTGAATACCAAACGTCTGAATTCCCGCCCTGCTCTAAAATGACGGTGAACGGGTATTTCAGACGGCCTCAATAACTTGCAAAGGTTTCGATTTTAACTTTTTAACTATGGGCAGAATCACGCTGTGAAGTTTACGGCACACCTGCCCGGTGAGTCGGCCGCCTTCTCTGCAGCCGCATAGCGGGGCGCACCAATCATGCGGGCAACGGCGTGTTTTTCCATGTATTCCGACATATCGATGCGGAATTCGCCGCCGCCGGGCGGTTGCAGTTTTTTTTATAGATAGGGCTGCAGGGTTGTGCGCAGGATTTCCATATCGGTGATTTCGGTGATATTGGCTTCGCCCAAGCGGTTCAGCCCGATAAAACGCATGGTGCCGTTATCTACTTTTTTATCGTGCCGCATATGTTCTATCCACTTTTCAAAGGCAAAACGGGGCGGGGCAGCGGGCAGGCCGGCCTGTTTCAGCAGGTTGGCAATGCGTTGGGTGTCGGCAGGTTTCAGACGGCCTAAAGTTTCCGACAGGCGACAGGCCAGCACCATACCTGCGGCCACGGCTTCGCCGTGCAGCCATACGCCGTAACCCATTTCGGCTTCGATGGCATGGCCGAAAGTGTGCCCCAGGTTGAGCCATGCACGGATGCCTTGTTCGGTTTCGTCTCGGGCAACAATATCGGCTTTCATTTTGCAGCAATGATACACGGCCTCCGCCAACAGAACGGGCTCCTGCCGCATGAGCGCGGGCATATGCTCTTCCAGCCAGGCGATAAAATCACAGTCGCCCAATGCGCCGTATTTGATAACTTCGGCCATGCCGGCGGAAAGCTCGCGTGCAGGCAGGGTGGCGAGTGTGCTTAAGTCGGCAAGCACCGCGCGCGGTTGGTAAAACGCACCAATCATGTTTTTACCCAACGGATGATTAATGGCAGTTTTGCCGCCTACCGATGAATCGACTTGGCTCAGCAGGGTAGTGGGCACTTGGATAAACGGTATGCCGCGTTGATAGGCGGCAGCCGCAAAGCCGGCGATGTCGCCGATCACGCCGCCCCCGAGGGCGATTAACGTGGTTTTGCGGTCGGCACGGTTTTGCATCAAACCATCAAAAATCAGGTTGAGGGTTTGCCAGTTTTTATACTGCTCCCCATCGGGCAGCACAATATCGAAATACCCGATGCCAAGCCTGCTTAAGGCCGTCTGAAAAGCGGGCAGATGCAGCGCTGCAAC
Organism: Neisseria sp. 19428wB4_WF04; assembly: GCF_015235335.1. Lineage (NCBI taxonomy): Bacteria > Pseudomonadati > Pseudomonadota > Betaproteobacteria > Neisseriales > Neisseriaceae > Neisseria > Neisseria sp. 19428wB4_WF04. The sequence goes on along the minus strand of NZ_JADGLG010000010.1, from coordinate 13,058 downwards.
GGTTTCGTTGGTAACGATGGCGGCTTTTTGGCTTAAGTAAGGTTTGAGCAGGATGTCGGCTTGGGCAATCAGGTTCCCGCCAATAAAGATGGGGTATTGGCGGGTGGGGGTGGCTACGGTCAGGGTTTGCACGATGGCGGCTCCGTTTCTATCGGGTTACGGAAAATACAACAACAGGGCTGCGGTTATCAGGCATGCCGTCTGAAACCTTATCGTGTTTCAAACGGCTTTTAAGATATTTTCCAAAGGTATCGGCCTATTATGCCGCACATTTCGACTGCGCCCTAAAAGCCGTTTGCTTATTTTTTATCGTTGCAAACGGATGATGCAGGCGGCTGCGCCCACGCCTGCAACAGATATTCGGCGTTTTTATGGCAGCTTTGCCGGTTGGCTTCGATAATGATGTGCGCGGCGGAGCGGTAAACACTGTCGCGCAGATTATACAGCTCCCGCAGTTTGGCCAGGGGGTCTGCCACTTGCAGCAGCGGGCGGTTGGTGTCGCAGCGGGTACGCTCGATCAGCACCTCGGGGCAGGCGTGCAGATAAACCACGGTGCCGCGCTCACGCAGCCTGCGGCGGTTTTCCTCACGCAGCACCGCGCCGCCGCCTGTGGCCAGCACGATGTTATCCAACGCGCTCAACTCGTTTATCACTGCGGTTTCACGATCGCGGAAGCCCTGCTCGCCTTCCAATTCGAAAATGGTCGGAACCGACACGCCGGTGCGCCTGCAGATTTCTTGATCGCTGTCGTAAAAAGGGCGGTTCAGCATTTGGGCTATATGCCTGCCCAATGTGGTTTTGCCCGCCCCCATCAAACCGATTAAAAATAAATTGCCTGCTATGTTTTCCATAGCAGGCATTGTAAACGAAAATATCGGCATGATGTTTAATGCTTCATCTCCGCCAAGCAGTTTTCAGACGGCCTTTAATAACGCAGATTGCTGCCCACATGATCCATGATTCTCGGTGTGATGAAAATCAGCAGCTCACGGCGTTTTTCGTTGCGGGTGCGCGATTTGAAGAGATTACCCAAAACCGGAATGTCGCCCAGCAGCGGCACTTTGGCAACTGTGCTTCCATTTTCTTCTTCATAAATACCGCCCACAATCAATGTACCGCCATCTTCCACCATAGCCTGGGTCTGCAGCTGTTTGGTGCTGATACATGTGGTGGTTACGCCGCCTGAAATACAGCTTGACGGGCTGTCGCGGTTGATTTTCACCGTCATAATCACCTGCCCTTCGGGGGTAATGTTGGGCGTAACGGTTAAACCCAAAACCGCTTTCTTGAAGCTGATGGATGTGGCACCGCTCGAAGTGGCTTCTTCATAAGGAATCTCCGAGCCCGATTCGATGGTGGCTTCTTTTCGGTCTTGGGTCAGCACACGGGGGTTTGAAATGATCTTACCCTTGCTCTGCTCCTGCATCGCAGCCAACTCCAAGCCCAGCGCACCCGATGAAACTGCACGAACCAGCGCAATGCTGGAGGTGGCGGCGGAAACCGGCAGGCTGATATTCGGATTCATGGTCAGCGGCGAGGCAGACGGAATCGTATTCGAACCGCTGAGAATCGCATTGGCTCTTGCCAAGTTGTTGTTATAGTTGGTTGTGGTGTTGCCGGTCGCATCTGCCCAATTGGAAGCCCATGTGGAACGGCCGTTAATCCCGGTGTAGCCGAATTTGACACCGATATCGCGGGCAAAGCCGTCATTGGCTTCAACAATCCGGGCTTCCACCATCACTTGGCGGGTAGGCACATCAAGCTCGTCAATCAGCTTTTGGAATTTTTGGATAACCGTACGGTTATCGGTAATAATCAAGGTGTTGGTGGCCGGATCGATTAGTGCGCTGCCGCGTCCGCTCAACAATGTGTTGCGGTCGCTGCTGCTGCCGCTTTCGTCTAAACGCAGGATTTTTCGGAACTCTTCTACGTTTTTATATTTCAACTGGAATGTTTGCGACAACAAGGGGCCGAGATCATCGATTTCTTTTTGCGCCTGCAAGGTGGCTTTATCTTTAGCCAACAGCTCTTCACGGGGCGCAACATTAATGATATTGCCCTGGCGGCGCATATCGAGATTGCGCGCCTGCATCACCAGATCCAACGCCTGATCCCACGGCACGTCTTTCAGGGAAAGCGTCATTTTGCCGTTAACGGTGTCGCTGGCAACGATATTCATACCGGATTCTTTGGCGAGAATCTGCAGAATGGTACGCACTTCCACATCTTGGAAATCTAAAGAAATTTTGCGGCCGTTAAACGATTTGTTGGGTGTAGCAGACAAACCCTGCGAGGCGATGTTGGCTTTGCGGCTGATTTCAAAACTGAAGCGGCCATTGGCGGATTGTGTGTCTACATCCCAGCTGCCTTGGTTGCGGATAACCAGTTGGGTGTCGTTGCCGATGCGTTTCATGGTTACGTTGCGAACGGGGGTGTTGAAATCGCTTACATCCAAGCTGCGTTGCGCCTGGGCAGGCAGCGGGTGGTTTTTCAGCGTAACGGTGATGCGGTCGCTCTGCTTTTTGATATCCGGCTGGCCGGTAAAGCCCAAAGCGCTCAACTCAACAATACCTGAGTTGCGGGCACCTTTGCGGAAATCGATATTGGCAGATGCAACCGCCTGCTCGCGACGGGTCGGGCTGGCAGCAGCAAATGCGGCCGGCGCGGCTGCTGCCGGGTTAGCGGGTTGTTGCGGAGACCGGGTGGTTTGGCCGGCCGCCTCGCTCACATACACCCACACTTCATTGCCTTTGATTTCGGTGTTGTATTGACCGGCTTTGTTCAAACCCAACAGAATACGGGTGCGGTCATTATTTTGGGCGGCTGTGATCTGGTTAATCAACGGATCGGCGTATTCCAACACGGGCTGCGGCAGTTGCACGTTGGTGTTGCTGAAATCCAGAGCGATACGCGCAGGTGTGGTGGTAATGAAGCCGCGCGGGGTGGCTGCATCTTTATCAAATTTGATTTTGATGATTTTTTGGTTATTTGGCAAAGACGATACATTGATATCGGTAATATTGCCTGCGAAGGCCGTCTGAACGGCAAAGCCGATGCTGATGGCGGCAAATATTTTTTTAATGTTGCGTGAGTTCATGAGTAAGCCCCTTGTTATTTGTTGGTTTGAGCGGCGTTATTGTCTGCACTGCTGCTCAACGGTAGTTCTGCTTTTCGGTAAGTCCAGTTGCCGTAGGTATCTTCTACAAGCTCTGTAATCGTAATCAGGTCGGCTGTGATGCTTTGAATCCGACCGTGGTTTTGGCCGATGTAGTTGCCGGGTTGTACGGTATAAACATGGCCATCGGCCTCCACATAACCGGTAACCCGGTTTCCTTTGCTTAAAGTGCCTACATATTTCAGCGTTTCCAAGCTAAAGTTTTCCAACACTTCTTTCGGACGGTTGGCATTCGGTGCGTTAGCCCCTTGTTGCGCGGCATTCAAACGCTTGCTGTCGAAGGCATTCAGGCCGCTGTGGTTAGGCGGTGTATAGGTTTTGGCCTGGCTGACTGAAGGCGCTTCAAAGGGAATCACTTTCAATTTGGATTGCTGGCGGGTTTCGTTCATCCATTGGTTCAAATCTTCGTGAGCCGGGGTGCAGGCGGATAACGCCAATATGCCTGCGAGCAGTATTTTGTTTTTCATGATGGTTCTCTCAGGAGTTATTGGGGTTTCTGTGCTTCGCTGGCTGCTTTGGCTGCTTCAAGCTCGGCTGCCACTTCTTCGGCAGGGCGGGCTTTATAAGTATTGGCCGTGGCACTCAGGGTCAGCAGGTTGCTTTTGTCGTCTTTATTGCTGATTTTTAATGACTCCAAAGTAATAATCCGCGAAAGAGTGCCGACATCTCGAGCAAATTGGCTGATTTGGCTGTATTTTCCGGTGATGGCGATTTCATACGGCAAAATCTGGATAGGCCCGTCATTAACCGAGGCTCCGGGGGCAACGCTGTCCATACGCAGCCCGTTGGTGGCGCCTGCCTGATGAAGCTCCTGAATCAGATTGGGAATTTCGGCATCGGTGGGCAATTGCTTAAGCAAAACGTTGAACGATGAGCGGATGGCATCCAATTCAGCTTTCAGGTTATCCAAGTTTGCCGCTTCGATACTTTTTTTAGTGTAGGTTTCTTTCAACTCGATTTCTTTGGCGCTGGCAGCGTCCAAAGCTTCCAATTGAGAACGGAAAAGGGCAACGTAGCCCAAAACCAAAACACCTGCGACCACCAAACCTGCCAAAGCCAGCTTGCTAGGCATATTCAGCAAATGGAGCGTTTTAATGTCTAGGTTTTTAAGTGAATTTGCAGCCATGTTTTATTTCCCTTGTGCGGCAGTTTCGGCTTGGGCGGGAGCCTGGCCGTTTGCTGCCGATAATGTGTAATAAGCTTGGTTTAAAAGTACTTTCAATGTAAATTCTTGTTCGTTATCCACTTTTTTGATGTTTAGCAGCTCCGGTTGCATGAAGATGCCCGTACTGGGGATGGAACGCATAAACATGGCGATTTTGTTGTCGCTGGTGGCTTTGCCGCTGACAGTATAGGTAGTCGGATTCTCGGCATTAATGGCTGTCAGGTAAGTGCCTTCGGGAATCAATACATTGAGCGTGTCAATAATATAGGCCGCCTGAAACCTTTTTTCCTGAAGCTCTTCTACCTTTTGCTTTCTGGCAAGAAAATCTTCTTTCTCTTTTTGCAGCTTGTTGATTTCAATCAAGTCTTCTTCCAACTTGGTAATCTGCCGGCTTAAGAATTCATTACGCTCTTCCTGGCTGCTCACGGCGTTGCCGATACCTAAATAAGTAAGTGCCGACAAACCGATACCTGCCAACAAGGCAAACAGCATCAGCGTTTTAAACTGTTGCTTTTTCTTTTGCTGAATCTCTTCACGATAAGGAAGAAGATTAATCTTGGTTAATTCAATCATGTTACAGTCCCCTTAATGCCAAGCCAAAGGCCAGTGTTAAAGTCGGTGCATCTATTTGTAGTTGTGGGATATCTACTTTACTGCTGTTATTTGCATACAGAATCGGGTGCACACATTCGGTGGCAGTATTGGTATGCGAGAAAATGGTTTCAGCCAAGCCCGGTTGCTGTGATGCGGTGCCGGTAAGCAGGATGTGTTTTACGTTGGAATATTGTTCGCTCGATTGCGTAGCATAGTAAAACTGCAATACCCGTTGTATTTCTTGAGCCACTTGGATATTGAAGCGGTCGGCAACAGCACTTTGGTAATCAGAGGGCTTGGCAGAGGCATTCATCATTTGGGCGGCTTTTTCTTCGGTAACCTGATAAGTGCGCTGAATGAGCTGGTTGAGCTGTTCTGTACTCACCGGTGTTTCCTGCCGGTAAAGAATTTGGCCGTTTTGGGCGATCACCGCGTACATTTGGGTGGCATGAATGCCGAAAACAGCAATTTTTTCATGCTCGAGCTCGGGAGCATGCTGGTTAATCCAAAAAGAAAAGGCATTGTTTTGCGCGAATAAGTCAATATCCATGGCCGCAAGCGGCAAATCTGCACTCTCAAAGGCTTCGATGCGCGGCTCTATGTCGTCTTTACGGGCAGCGGTCAGCAAAACACGTTGCCCTGCAGGTATAACGGAAGTGCCGACTGTTTGATAATCGAAGTTCATTTCTTCAATAGGCGCAACTTGGGAAACTTCGAACTCCGCAAAACCGTCCAAATCCAAATCGGTTTCTTTCGCGTTATAAACAACGTTTTCAATGGTAGCCAAGCTCTGTGGCAAAGCTGCAACAAAGTTCTTGGCAGAAGCGTGAAGCTGCGCATAGGAATGTTGCAGATATGTAACAAGCTGTTCGTAGTCTTGTATTTTATTGCCCTTGATAATATTTTTAGGCAGCTTGGTGATAACGTATTTTTCCAACTGGATTTGGTTTAAACTACGCCCTGATAATTGCACCATCTTGATGGCGTGTTGGCCGATATCGATACCGACCGCTGAGCGGTGGCTGAGGTTGGATGACGTTTTACTATTTGTATTCTTTTGTTTTTTTGCTAATTGCATGATGTAACGTCCCTGTTATGTGGAGTGAGTAACAGTTTTATCTTCCGTAACGGATTCCATACGGGTTTACAAAAACATAACCTTGTATTGATGAATCTTTACCTATTTTACTTGATTTGATGCTTTTAATGGTAACTTTATTAATTAGTCATGATTAAAAAAATTATAACGACCTGTATAGGTTTGATTTTGGGCTTGGTTTTGTTTGTTGTAGGTTTGGTTGCAATAGCTATTTTGGTTACCTACCCCAAACTGCCTTCATTGGATGCCGTACAACACTACCAACCCAAAATGCCGCTGACGGTTTATTCTTCGGATGGTGAGATTATCGGTGTTTATGGCGAGGAAAGGCGGTCTTTCACCAGAATCGGCGATTTTCCGCAGGTGTTGAAAAACGCTGTGGTCGCCGCCGAAGACAAACGTTTTTATGACCACTGGGGCGTGGACGTTATCGGCGTGATGCGCGCGGCGGTAGGAAATCTGACCGGCGGCGTGCAGTCGGGGGCAAGCACCATCACCCAGCAGGTGGCACGCAATTTTTATCTGAGCAACGAGCGTACCTTCACCCGTAAATTCAACGAAGCGTTGCTTGCTTATAAAATCGAGCAGTCATTAAGCAAAGATCAGATTCTCGAGCTTTATTTCAACCAAATTTATCTGGGGCAGCGCGCCTATGGTTTCGCAGCCGCTTCACAAATTTATTTCAATAAAGATGTCAAAGATTTAACCTTGGCCGAGGCCACAATTTTAGCCGGCTTGCCGAAGGCTCCGTCAACATTCAATCCGATTGTCAATCCTGAGCGTGCCCAATTGCGCCAGAAGTATATTCTCAACAATATGGTTGGGGAAAAGATGATTACACCGCAGGAGCGCGATGCGGCTTTGGCAGAAGAGCTGCACTACAAGCGTTATGTGCAGAAAATCAACCAAAACGCCTTGTATGTGGCTGAAATGGTCCGCCAAGAGTTATACGACAAATATGGCGAAGAAGCTTATACACAAGGTTTCAGGGTATATACCACGGTAAACTCCGCCAATCAGCGCACAGCAACCGAAGCATTGCGCAAAACTTTGCGCGGTTTCGACCGCGGCAGCAGCTACCGCGGTGCGGAACATTATTTGGACCTGAGTAAAACCGATGATGCCGAAGAAACAGCGGGGCAATATCTGTCAACGCTTTACACGGTTGACGGCATGATGCCGGCAGTAGTGCTTGAAGCTTCCCGAAAAGGAGTGAAAATCCAACTGCCCAACGGCAAGCAACCCACATTAGACACGGCCGCGCTCGGTTTTGCGGTCAAGGCCGTAAACAACAAGAAAATGGGCGATGCGCAAATACGCCGCGGCGCAGTGATCAGGGTGAAGCAAAACGGCAAACGCTGGTCGGTGGGGCAGGAACCCCTGCTGCAGGGTGCCTTGGTGTCGCTCGAAGCCAAAACCGGAGCCGTCCGCGCGCTGGTAGGCGGTTACGATTTCCACAGCAGAGCGTTTAACCGCGCCACACAAGCACAGCGCCAGCCCGGGTCGTCTTTCAAACCTTTTGTTTACTCGGCAGGCCTGGCCAAAGGCATGACCATGGCCACCTCCATCAACGATGCGCCGATCAACCTGCCGGGGCAGGGTAAAAACGGCACGGTTTGGAGCCCGAAAAATTCAGACGGCCGTTACGCCGGCTTTATCACTCTGCGCCAAGCCCTAACCGCCTCGAAAAATATGGTTTCTATCCGTATTCTGATGTCTATCGGCGTGGGCTATGCGCAAGAATACATCCAACGCTTCGGCTTCAGGCCGTCTGAAATACCCGCAGGGCTGTCGATGGCATTGGGCACGGGCGAAACCACGCCGATCAAAATGGCTGAGGGCTATACCGTATTTGCCAACGGCGGGTATAAAGTGTCTTCTTATGTTATCGACCGGATTTACGATGGACAAGGCCGTCTGCGCGCCCAGATGCAGCCGCTGGAAGCCGGACGCAATGCCCCTCAGGCGATTGATCCGCGCAACGCCTTTATCATGTATAAAATGATGCAGGACGTTGTGCGTTCGGGCACCGCCGCCGGAGCCAGGGCATTGGGCCGTTCGGATATTGCCGGCAAAACCGGCACCACCAACGACAACAAAGACGCATGGTTTGTGGGCTTCAACCCCGATGTAGTAACAGCGGTATATATCGGTTACGACAAACCGCGCAGCATGGGCAATGCGGGCTACGGCGGCAGAATCGCCCTACCCGTGTGGGTGGAATATATGCGCTTTGCGCTCAAAGGCGTGCCTGCTGTCGGCATGAAGGCTCCCGACGGCCTGGTTGCCCGCGGCGGCGACTTCTTCTTGAAAGAACGCCAAACTACCAACCCCGACCTGCCGTTGGATAACCGTTCGAGCCGCCCCGTGCGCAGTGACGAACGCGACACCGAGGTGGGCGAAGGCAGACAACGCCCCTCTGCGCCGCAATACCGCCCGATAGAAACTCCGGTGGAGCCCTTAAACAGAGAAAGCGGAGAACGGGGCGAAAGCGGTGCCGACCAAGCTCCCGCAAGGCCGCCGGCACAGTCTTCACAGTTGGATAACTTATTCTGAAAAACCATCAAACCAAGGCCGTCTGAAAAGTTTCAGACGGCCTTTTTCAGACGACTCCGATGATTCCCCCGCCAATTCCGCCTACATTAATCATATTTACAAAACCGATATAGCGAATCCCCCTTCATTTCCCGTGCCGGACGCAAACCTCAAACCATGCGTAACAGGCTCTGTGCTTGGGCGACCGGCCAAAACCTCCTCCTTTGCGCCGAGGTGCGGCAACGCCGCAACAAAAATAAAGCGAATCCGCCACCGCCCGCAGCTGCCGTTCAGACGGCCGGCATAATTGCAAAAACGCCCGCTTACCGGGCCGCCCGGCCAAGCAGGATGCCGGGAGGAAATTCACAGGCGGCAGATTTTAAACCGGGCCGTCTGAAAGCCTGTTTTCAATGCTTCTGCAAATAACATTGAGATTCACAGCGTATTGGAATAATATTAGCCGCTAAACAGCCGATATACCATTACATCAGAAAAACAACGGAGAACCGTCATGCCCCACCCCTCGAAACACGCATCTATGAACATCAGCCTGATTCAGGCGCGTGAAGCCCTGATGACGCAGTTCCGCCCCATTCTGCACAACGCCGGCCTAACCGACCAACAATGGCGCATCATCCGCCTTTTGGCCGAAAACGGCACTTTGGATTTCCAAGATTTAGCCAACCAAGCCTGCATCCTGCGCCCCAGCCTCACCGGTATTCTCACCCGTCTTGAAAAAGCCGGACTGCTGGTGCGCCTGAAACCTTCCAACGACCAACGCCGCGTTTATCTGAAACTCACCGCCGAAGGCGGGCAGCTTTACCATTCGCTCGGTGCCGAAGTCGATAAGTGCTACGACCGCATCGAAACCGTGTTTTCAAAAGAAAAAATGCGGCAACTGCAAAGCCTTTTGACCGAACTCTCCCACATCAGCGGGCATCTCGACCAACCATAATCCCACCCATGACCGACACACACACCGCAACACACCCCCTGCAACAGCCCTTTCGCGATGCTATGGCCTCATTCGCCGCCGGCGTTCACGTTATCACCACAGACGGCAACGCGGGGCGCTACGGCATCACCATGACCGCTGTCGCCCCCATCACCGACCAGCCGCCCACCATGCTGCTGTGCATCAACCGCCAATCGGCCATCATTCCCATACTTTCCGCCAACAACCACTTGTGTATCAATGTGCTATCTGCCGGCCAGCAAGACATCGCCGAACACTTCGCCGGCCTTACCCCGCTGTCGCCTGAAGAACGCTTCAAATACCATATCTGGCACCGCGGCCAAACCGGCCAACTGCAGGTGGAAGGCGCGCCCGCCCACCTGCACGGCAAAATCACCGCCCGGCACGAAATCGGCACCCATCATGTGTTTTACGTGGAAATCAACGAAATCAAAATAAGCAACACCACCGAACCGGTGCTGGTTTACCTCCGCAGAAACTTCAACAGCCTGAAATAAAGCAAGGCCGTCTGAAAAAACTTATCTCTGCCATCTGATCCGCACCGCAGGCACCGCAGGCACCGCAGACACCCTACGGTGAACCCGCTTCATTACCGTTGCAGTGCAGCCGCGCCCGAACCCGGGGGAACGGCTTTGCCAGCCGCCCGGGCAGCAGAACCGGTTCCATACTGTCTCAGCTTGCTGCCCGGCACCAAAAATAAAGCGGATTCACGCCCATGCCGCCTAAGCTCAGGCAAAAATCATGAAAACCCAACTGATTAAACAGCTTTTGAATGTTGCAAAGCCATGTTCTTAATTCAAGACAAATACGGCTCTCTTGCTCTTTAAACCGGAACACCCGGCAAACTATACAGCAACAGTATATTTGTACGGAAACAGTATAATTTGCGCTACAATCGCTCCAACCACCACCAGCCGTGCAACGCATATGAAATGCCCTTTTTGCCACCACTCCAACACCCAGGTTACCGACTCGCGGCTTTTAGAGGAAAGCAACAGCATCCGCCGCCGCCGCCGCTGCCCTGCCTGCGGTCAGCGCTTCGGCACCTTCGAAACCATCGAAATGCGTATGCCGCAAATCATCAAAAGCACCGGCAGCCGCGTGCCGTTCAACCCCCACAAACTGCGCACCAGCCTGGAGCGCGCGCTGCACAAACGCCCGATAGACGATGAAACCATAGACGACACCGTTGCCCTTATCGAACAGCGTCTTTACCGCCTGGGCCATAAAGAAGTGTCTTCGCAACTGGTGGGCGAAATGGCGATGGAAGAATTGGCAAAAATCGACCAAGTGGCCTATGTGCGCTTTGCCTCGGTGTATAAAAGTTTCAACGACGTGTCGGAATTCACCCAGGCCATCGCCACCCTGCCCCAAGAGAGTGCAGGCAAGCGTTAAGCCTTTAAGTTTGATATACTGCCAACCGTTTTTTTACCCCACTTACGGAACCTGATTTGATGAAACCCTATGCTTTTGCTTTGGCTGCCGCCGCCCTGTTGGGGTTATGCGCCTGCGGCCAAAAAGCCGAAACTTCCGTGCCTGCCGACAGCGCACAGGTATCCGCAGCCTCCGATGCCGATGCCGTGCAAACCCTCACCGGCAGCGATGGCAAAATCAGCATCGTGATTCAGGGCAGCCATTTTGCCGATGCTTCGGGCGGCGATCTGCCCGATGGCGTTGATACCGGAGAACTCACGCTGCTGCAGCGCGATGAATCCAGCGGCATCACGATTTATGTTGCCAATCTCGGCACCCCCAAAACCGATGCCGCAACCTACTTCGCCAACCTGAAAGCCGCACTTCATGCCGACAAATCTCTGAGCCAAGTGCAAACCGGCGCCGCCACCGACACGCGCATGAACTACCGCTTCACCCAAAACAGCGCCGATACGCAGTTGCACGAAAACTGCATCGCCATTTACGAAACTGCCGCCCTCTATAACGTGTGCGCTTTGAGCAGCACCGCCGGCCGGGAAGATTTGGCCGCCGTGCTGAAAGAAGTGAATTTAACGAAATAACGCCATTTGAGCCATCTGAAACCGCAAACGCAACGGCAAAACACTTCGACAAAATGTAGCACTGCCGCAAGAAAACCGTTTCGCAGATATACCGCCTGCTTTCAGACGGCCTGAGATTCCCCCCCCTTACAACCGAGGCCGTCTGAAAAATGTTTGACGCAAACGACACCGCCATGATGCACACCGCCCTTGCGCTTGCCCGCCAAGGGCGTTTTTCCACTTCGCCCAATCCGCGCGTGGGCTGCGTGGTGGCGCACGGCACACAAATCGTGGGGCAGGGTTTCCATGTGCGCGCGGGCGAACCCCATGCCGAAGTGCACGCCCTACGCCAGGCCGGTGAAATGGCTCGCGGTGCCGCCGCCTATGTTACGCTGGAGCCCTGCAGCCACCACGGCCGCACCCCGCCCTGCGCCGAAGCACTAATTCAGGCAGGCGTAACACGCGTGGTCGCCGCCATGTCCGACCCTAATCCCCAAGTGGCAGGGCAAGGCTTGGCAAGGCTGCGCGAAGCAGGCATAGCAGTACAATGCGGCCTGCTCGAAACCGAAGCGCGCGCGCTCAACCGCGGCTTTCTTTCGCGTATCGAACGCGGCAGGCCGTTTGTTCGCCTCAAATGTGCGGCAAGCCTTGATGGCAAAACCGCGCTTTCAGACGGCCGCAGCCAATGGATTACCGGCCCCGAAGCCCGCGCCGATGTTCAGATATTGCGCGCCGAGAGCTGCGCCGTGATAACGGGGGCAGGCACTATTTTGGCGGATAATCCGCAATTGAATGTGCGCGCTTTCCCCACCCTGCGCCAGCCTGCCCGCGTGGTGCTCGACAGCCGTCTGAAAACCCCGCTCGAAAGCCGCGTGGTGCAGGACGGCGGCAGCCCCACCCTTATCGCCACTTTAAATAACCAACCGAAATCTTTACAAAAATACACAAACCACCAGCATCTGCAAATTCTAAGGCCGTCTGAACTCAACGGGCGCATCAACCTCCACAGCCTGCTGGCTCTGCTGGCAGAGCGGGGGTTCGGCGAAGTGATGGTGGAGGCCGGCGCCACCCTGGCAGGCGCATTCATCGAAGCCGGCCTGATAGACGAAATCGTGTGCTACCAATCGCCCAAAATTTTGGGCGGGCAAGGTAAAGGTTTGTTTTCAATCAAAGAAAACCCACAGATGCTCGCCGCGCAGCCAAGCTGGAAAACCACGCTGCTGGAGCCTTGCGGCCAAGACATCAAATGGGTTTTGCAAAAATAACTTATTTTATTGTAAATATTCTGCAATATCACTCAAACTGCGCTTTTGCTGCCGAAGCGGCGAAAATTTTTGTAAACCCTGCCGGCTGCTTCAATCAGGCGGGCTGCCCGCAACCGAATCAAACGGCCCCTGCCTTTCCGAAGCAGTTTATCCTTTTGCAATATCTATTCAAATATTTATCACATATGCAAATACCGCCCCGCGCCGCCTCGTTGCGCCGCAGGCGGCATTTTCTGCCGCCCCGCCCCATGCACC
>NZ_JADGLG010000109.1:0-1700 GCF_015235335.1 Neisseria sp. 19428wB4_WF04 | reverse complement strand
GTTTGCCGACCGACACAACCATATCAACGGCATTGAGAATTTTTGGAATCAGGCGAAACGTGTCTTGCGCAAATACAACGGAATCGACCGAAAATCTTTTCCTCTGTTCTTGAAAGAATGTGAGTTTCGTTTTAACTTCGGGACACCAAAGCAGCAGTTAAAAACTTTGCGGCTTTGGTGTGGTGTTTAGGGCTAATCTACTTCAGCCCCTATTTTAATGGTTGGCGATAAATTTTCTTATCATATCAGTGCTTTAAAAATAAGGAGTTGTCTTAGATAACCAGGATAAATCTCTCTTTACCAATTATTTCAAAATAGAAATTTGAGACTTTATTTCACTGTTGCCAAAACGCCGTCCGCACGCCTTCAAATACAGCTCAAAATGTTCTTTGGGAATACCGTTAAACTTGAGCAAATGCCGTTTTGCCTGATTCCGAAAGCTCCCGATTCCGTTAATGTGATTCTGCCGTTCTGCAAACCGTATACTGTGGTTGATGCGAAAGCAGCTGAATCTGCCCGCATCAAGTACATCATAACTTTTGCAGCAATCGGTATAGACAATGCTGTCCGGCTTTATTTGTCCGCGGATGACCGGCAGTAAAGCAGCGGTTTGTGTATTGGGCACGGTAACCGTATAAACTTTGCCGTTGTGCCTCAAAAAACCGAAAACGACCGCTTTCCCTGCCACACCGCTTCCGCGTTTTCCTTTGCGATGACCGCCGGAACAGCTTTCATCCAGCCCGGCTGGAACGTCAAAAATTTCATCGGCAGCAGTGTTAAATGACGGCTAATGACTTGGTGGATTTTGCGTAGAACAATGCTGCCGAATTGGGGTATCCAAAATATCGGCAGCGGAACAGCAGTAACTTGAAGCACGAAAAACACAGTAGTTCTTTTTGAACTTTTTTCTTTAACTATCATGATGTTATCTTTATTTTTGGAGGGTGGCTATCTGCTAATCTAGTACAGTCCCTTGTTTTAACCGACTATCCATTTAAAAAGTTGGACATACAATCTAAATTTTGAAGGTATTTCCATGATTAAATCCACAAATGAATTCAAACTGGAAGTGGTGGGATTTTATTTATCACTGGAATATGGTTATCAAGCAACGGCAAACAAATTCGGATTAAGTGGTTCAACAGTTCGAAAACGAGTTAAAACCTGTCATTCTCACGGACTAAAAGATATATTCGCAGGTACGAATCCAAACCAGTATATTCGTTTGAATTCAAAATGCAGATTGTCCATCTTAATGAATTAGTCATACAACATAATCCCGGTTATGTTTCCCAGCTTTGCCAATAGCTGCACTGATACCGCATAGAAAGATAGCGCGTCGAAGCATCAACGCCGTTTGTGTATTCAACCGGTAACAACCAAGCCGTGCCCTGCTTTTGCGGGGCACTTTTGTATTCAGTATTGTTTATTTTTTTCGGCATTGTTTATGGGGCTGTACTAGATAACTAGGGAAATTTAACTTCAGGTTAGAATAATCCCTATGAGAAAAAGTCGTTTAAGTCAGTACAAGCAAAACAAACTGATTGAACTATTTGTTGCAGGTGTTACCGCCCGCACAGCGGCGCAATTAGTTAGCGTCAATAAAAATACCGCTGCCTATTACTTCCACCGTTTGCGCTTACTTATCTATCACAACAGCCCGCATCTGGAAATGCTTGATGGTGAAGTAGAAGTTGATG
>NZ_JADGLG010000108.1:0-1743 GCF_015235335.1 Neisseria sp. 19428wB4_WF04 | reverse complement strand
GAATCCCAGGCAATGCCGCCGCCCTCTGCCGGCCTGCTTAACGAAACAGACCATAACCAAAGAGAGGGGATGCCGAAAGCCAGTACGGCAGTCAAGCCCAGTGCGCGAAAAACGCCGACAGGGAAGTCCTGCTGCCGCAAAACGCTTTGGTTGAGTTTCAGCAAAGTCCACAAACCAAACCCGATAAGGATGGCCATACCCCCGTGTGTGGCAGCCTTGCATGAAAATGAAAAATCCACACTATAGCATTTCAGAAAAATAATGTTATAAACTGCTGATGTGACAATAGATACAATAGAATAGATCCTACTCTGTCTATACTGCTTGCAATTTTCTCTGTATAGAGAATGTAGTGGCTTACGATATTCGTACTTTTGTCATCATTTTGCACAAAGTCGCTTTTGGTTTTGGAATTTGAAACGTTGGTTGGTTGGGTATTGAAATTGTAAGTGCAACGCGCGATGCAGAGGGGGGCTGGCTTTATTTACTGAAGAAATTGAAATTTGGATTAGTATGATGTGCTTAAAAATATTGCAGTTGTGCGATTTAGAAGCATTGGAAAGAAAGGGTATGGTAGTCTTGTGAACTTGATGAAAAATGATTGACATCTATTAGCTGGATAAGTTATGATTACAAATAATGACGCGGGGTGGAGCAGTATGGTAGCTCGTCGGGCTCATAACCCGAAGGTCGTAGGTTCGAATCCTGCCCCCGCAACCAAACAAATAGCGCAAGCCATTGATTTATAATGGCTTGCGCTTTTCTTATATAAGAATTCTGTAACTTTTCTGTAACAAAGTAAAAATCTCATCCCTGTATTTGCTCTGGGCTTCCCCTCCTTGTTGTATCTGCTCTCCCTGCAATCTACAAAAACGTAGTTCTTCTACACTCTGCTTTTTCCGCACTCTGCACTCTACACATGACGTATACACTTTTTTTCTGCTGCCTCTTTGCGCTCTATCTGGGGGGGGGCTCAAAAAAAATTTCAAAATTTCAAAATTTCAACTTTCCGCTCTTGCCGCCCACGGCTCGCCCTGCTCGTCCGACCCTGTGCCGCCTGAATCAAAATACCAGCCGAAAACTGCGCGGCTGGTATTTCAAAAAGCAAGGGCTGGTGTACCGTTCCCGACAACCGCCCTGTGCTGCTGGTTTTGCCTTTACAATAACGCTATACGCTGGTTCTTCGGCTTACCAACAGGGCAATTATACACCTCCTACCGTGTCCGCTCAAAGGCTCTCCGTCCAGTTGTCATCTGCCGTTGTCGTTACGTTGTCTAGTATCCTTTGCTGCATCCGCTTATCGTTTCTGCCCAACCCTGCCGCTCTTGGCGGCTGGTGTAGTACCCGATACCGCCACGCTGCCGATTGCTGCAAGTTCTGTCGCACCCTTTGCCCTGAAAGCCCGTTTCGAGGATTTCCCGATACGGCACGGCAGCGGGAATCCGGCCGGGAGCAGCGGCTTCGATGCGGGAGCGGATATAGTCTTTAAAGGGGTCGGGCTTGCCGGGTTTTGATTGGCCATGCCTTGAATGGATTTGCCTTGTTGTTTAAGCGCTTTGATGGCCGCAACCGTCTCCTGATTCAACATGAAAGCAGCCTTTGTTTTAGAGCTGCGGGTTTAAGTCAGGGTGGTCAATTTCTGACTGCCGTCAGGTGGCCATTTTTACACTGCCGATAACAATAGCGAGCAGGCTCCAAGCCTTTCGGATATCTGTCGTCACCACCAATCGGCATTCCAACAAT
>NZ_JADGLG010000107.1:0-1807 GCF_015235335.1 Neisseria sp. 19428wB4_WF04 | reverse complement strand
GAGCATTTTGAACTGTATTTGAAAGAGTGTGAATGGCGTTTTAACAACAGTGAGATAAAATTTCAAATTTCTATTTTAAAACAATCAGTAAAGCAGGATTTGTTCTAGTTATCTAGGACAGCCCCTTATTTTTAAGAGCAATTCCTGTATGCACTCCTTAAAATCGGGTAATTCTCTGTTTACCGGCGACTACTGCCAAATCCTGCCCGAACTGGTTCGGCAAGGCGTGAAAGTTCAAACCTGCATTACCTCACCGCCGTATTATGGCCTGCGTGATTACGGCCGTACCGGGCGAATCGGCTTGGAGCCAATGGTAAACGAGTATGTTGAAAACTTGGTGGATGTTTTCCGCCTGGTACGCGACATGCCGGCGGACAACGGCACCTTATGGCTCAGACAGCTATGCGTGCAGCAGCAAAGGCCGCAACACCGATGGCAGCCCGTTTTGCGGGTATCCGTCTCGGACGGCCAAAAGGCCGAAAGGCCGTCTGAAAGCACACGGCTTCAACGAAGTTAAAACCGCGCCACTTTCAGTCGGTCTAAAATAAATTTATTAAAATCAAAAAAATCGACGACAGGGACTTTGTTAGATAAGCATAAAATTTTAATGACCTGAAAGGACTTTTCATGAACAAATCAGTATTTCTTTTAGAACACGCCAGACCGCCGCTACATGAAAATGATAATGTCGATGTCAAGTTGTTAGATATATTTTCCTCTGAAGAGGCAGCCCAAAATGCCATATCGGCACTATCGGACAAGCCCGGATTTAGAGACCATCCTGACGGCTTCGGCATTAATGAACACGAATTGGATACTCTTAATTTGGACATCAGGATTCGGCGAAGGTTAAGAATTTTTCAGTTACCCGCCCGCATTTAAGTGGGCGGACTTTCTTTTTTAAGAGCAATTCCTGTATGTACTCCTTGAAATGAAATCGGGTAATTCTCTGTACGCCGGCGACTACTGCCAAATCCTGCCCGAATGCTCTGGCCAAGGCATAAAGGTGCAACCTGCATCACCTCGCTGCCGCTCCACTATCGAGCAGCTGCAACAGCAGCCGGCAGCGGAGAAAGGCAAGCAGGATAAGGATATTCAGCGTTGAGCTATTTGTCCAGGTTGGATAAAATAGCTAAAATAGCTAAATACCGTACCGATAAAGGAAAGCGTAATGCGTACCATGACAGCCAGTAATACCCAAAACAACTTCGGAGATCTGCTGGATACCGTCCGCCGCGAGCCGGTGCTGCTGACTAAAAACAAACGGCCTGTGGGGGTATTTGTTTCTTTAGAAGACTTGCAGGGGACTTATCTGGCTGAGATGCTGATAGAGAAAGAGGGAGGATACGATGAATGGGTGCAGGCCAAAGTCGGGAAATCTTTGGTGCGTTTTCAAAAGGACGGCACCCGGGGAAAAGCCGCTGCCGATGCCCATACCGATGCCTTGGACAATATCCGCAATAAGCTGCAAAACCGTTGAGCCGTCCGATGTATGCAATTGTTTATGAAGCTGAAGCACAAGCGGATTTGCTCGCCATTCTTTCCTACTATGCCGATGAAGGCGGTATGGCATTGGTGGAAAACATCGGCAGCCGCATAGAAACGGCATTGGCCGGATTGGCTTATCTGCCTTACCGCAGCATTGAAAGCAGTTTGGTTCACGGAACAAGGGAATTTACCTGTAGTAAAAGCTAGCGTTGTTTACAGTATTTGAAAGACAATACTGCATGAATATCCATAAAAATACCCGGCTAACCCCGCATAACCGCCAGGCCATTTGACGCGCTTATACACAAGACAAAATTCA
>NZ_JADGLG010000106.1:0-1848 GCF_015235335.1 Neisseria sp. 19428wB4_WF04 | reverse complement strand
TACCGGCAGTGCAAAAATGACCACCTGACGGCAGTCAGAAATTGACCATCCTGACTTAAAAAACAAAGGCTGCTTTCATGTTGAATCAGGAGACGGTTGCGGCCATCAAAGCGCTCAAACAGCAAGGCAAATCCATTCAAGGCATGACCAAAGAATTGGGATTGTCTAGAAACACCGTTAAAAAGTATCTGCCTCACAAAGACTGCGCACCGCAATATCAAAGAGTCGGATCAAAACCCGGCAAGCCCGACCCCTTTTAAAGACTATATCCGCTCCCGCATCGAAGCCGCTGCACCCGGCCGGATTCCCGCTGCCGTGCCGTATCGGGAAATCCTCGAAACGGGCTTTCAGGGCAAAGTCGGAATCGTCAGTGATTATGCTGCCACCCTCAAACCCAAACCCGATAACGAGCCGGCACTACGCTTTGAAATCAAACCCGGCCGGCAGATGCAGGCAGATTTCACCATTATCCGCAGAGGCGGCAACCCTCCGAAGGCCTTTGCCGCCACATTGGGTTACTCCCGAGCAAGCTGTGTCCGCTTCTATGACAACGGGCGTACCGAAGCACGGACAGACGGTTTGTGCAACAGTTTTGAACTCTTCTGCGGCATGGCGCACAAAGTGCTGTTTGATAATGCCAAAACCGTCATGATTCAACGTGATGCCTGTGCAGAAGACGGGCGCCGTCTGAATCCGGTGTTGCCGGCAGCAGCCAACGGCTACGGTTTCCTTTCCAAAATCTGCCGCCATATAGGGCTGGGACTAAAAAGCAGAGTGGAGCTTTTCAAGCGTTACCTGAAATCCGGTTTCATCATGCCTTTGCAGGCGACATTGCGTTCTTCAGGTTTGCTTTCGGATGTTCAGACGGCCGATGGCTGTATCGGCAAACGGCTTTCTCAAACAGCCGATGCACCGGTGCACGGAACAACAGGGGAAATTCCCAACATCCGTTTAATCCGAGAGCAGGAATTTTTACTGTCCCACCACAACAGGCCTGAAAGTATGCTTGCTTAAGCAGCCCGAAACCGGCATGACGTAAAAGTATACCGACACGGGGACGGTATCGAATACCGGCTGCCGTCTGAAAGCACGATGCCGAATCTTTCAGGTTCGGTACGGCGGTTATCCCGGCCGCCCTGTCTGTGCCCGGGCTTCAAACACTGTGGGTACGGCCTTTGGCTGCCCGCAGCATTCGGCTGAAAAAAGCCCGTATGCCGACTTTATCGAACAGCTGCCGGATGCAGGGTTCAAAGCCAAAAACAGCAGGACGCAGGCAGCTTTGCTGAAACCGGCAGGACGGCCGTCCATTAAGACGATAGCGGAATATGACTTTAACTTTGCAACGGGTGCGCCCGAAGCCCGATTGACGGAATTATCGGGATTAAGCTTTATTGAACGATACGAGAATGTGGTGCTGTTAGGGCCTAGCGGAGTGGGGAAAACCCACTTGGCTGTTTCTTTGGCTTATCCGGCAGCAATGGCGGGTATCAAAACCCGTTTCGTAACGGCAGCCGATTTGATGCTGCAACCGGCGGCCTATAATCGAGGAAAGCGGAAATCTTATCTGCAAGGTTCGGTTATGGGTCCGAGGCTGCCGGTGATTGATGAAACTGGCTGTTTACCGTTTGAAAGAGAAGCCAACCTGTTCTTCAATGTTGCGGCCAAACGGTATGGGCGGGGCAGCATGATTCTGACGGCCGATTTGCCGTTCAGCCGGCGGGCCGGGGCTTTTGCCAACGATACGGCTTTGACTGCCGCCATGTCGGACAGATTACTCCGCCATTGTCATGTTGTTCGGATAAGTGGAGAGAGTTACCGTTTGAAGGACAAAAAGAAGATAGGCATTGC
>NZ_JADGLG010000105.1:0-1888 GCF_015235335.1 Neisseria sp. 19428wB4_WF04 | reverse complement strand
ATACCCAGTGCTGTGGCAATATGCGTTTTGCCCGTACCCGGTCCGCCTACCAACACCACATTACGCTTCTGTCTGATATAGTCCCCGCCCAAAAGCAGTTCCAAGGCCGGACGGTGTATCAAACTCTGCTCAAAATCGAAGTCGGCCAAGCTGCGGTGTTGCGGAAACCTTGCCTGGCTAATCCGGTTTTGGGTGCTTCTTGCGGTTTTAGCTATATGTTCGGCAGTCAACAACCGCTCCAGAATGTCCAGCGTACCCCGTTTACGGCGTATGCCGTCCACTACGATTTCATCCCACTGCTCCGCCATCGCACCGAGTTTCAACTCTTTCAACAGTCCGGCCAAACGTTCATGCTGCATGATGCTTCTCCTTTATCGTATCCGTTTGTTTGCCCGACAGACTCAGTAAGCGGTCATAACGGCTGCAATCAACTGACGGCGGGACGGTAAGCGGGATGTCCCTAATATGGAAACGGGGTGGCGGCGGTTCTTTCAGACGGTTGATGATGTTCAAGACCGCCTCCGGAGTCGGCATACCTTCATCCAATGCCAATTCCGCTGCAGTCAATGCCAAGTCGGCATCGTATTCGGCCATCAGGTTCAGCAGTTTGACCATCACTCGGTCTCCTTTGGGCTGCTTAAGCAAACAGGCTTTCAAACGCTCTATGACGGGTGGTAGTACCCAGCCGGTGAAAGCCCTGCCGTCTCTTAACGCGCCGGGTTTCTTTTGCAGATAGGGCAAAAAGTGCCAAGGGTTATAGCTGGTGCCGTCTTTCACAAAGCTGCGCGGATGTTCGGCAATGCAGTCGGTATCGCTACAAAAGCGGACGGTCTGTGCGCCGATATAAACCCTAACCGTATTGCCCGCCCATCTGACCGGTACGCTGTAACGGTGGCGTTCGACGGTAACCAAAGATTGGTTGCTGACTTTGAGTATCTCCAAACGTTCTGCCGGATAGGGACGGAAAGCAGCCAACGAATGCTTCTCCCTTTCCCATATGTCGTTAACCGGCTGCCTATATTCGGGATGTTTGTGCTGCCTCATCAGCCGCAGGCATTGCTGTTGCAGGTAGTCGTTGAGAGAGGTAAAGGAATCAAAAGCCAAAGTCGGTTTAAACAATCTTTCGTGCAGGTGGCGTATCTGCCGCTCGACCTGGCCTTTTTCCCAGCCGGAAGCAGGGGTGCAGGCAACCGGTTCAATGAGAAAATGGGTCATCATCTGTAAAAACTGCGCGTTAAATTCTCTCTCCTTGCCTTTGCCGATGCGGGTAACGGCGGTCTTCATATTGTCGTAGATACCGCGGGCAGGTACGCCGCCGAAAAAAGCGAATGCGCGGTTGTGTGCATCCATCAACATATCGGCTTTCTGATTGGGATAAGCACAAACGAAAAAAGCCCTGCTGTGGCATAAGCGGAAATGGGCGATATTCACCTTGACGGTCTGTCCGGCCAAACAAACGGTTTCGATACTCCAGTCAAACTGATAAGCATCACCCGGGGCAAAAGCCTGAGCCATAAAGACCGGAACCGGTTTGGGTTGGTGCTGTTGGCGGAATTTGCGGATAAATACGGCAACGGCGCTGTACTGTCCGGCATAACCTGCATCTTTGAGGCGTTCGAAATGTCGACGGGCAGAAAGGTGTTGCTGTTTGGGCAGCTGGGCTTCTTGGAGCAACTGTTGGGTCAACACATCAAGAAAAGGACCGAGCTTGGGGTAATGGGTTTGTTCTCTGCGGTAGACTGGGGAGGCGACGGTGGCGTGCTGCAGATATTTGGCGACTGTATTGCGGGAGAGTTTGAGTTGTTTGGCGATTTCACGTTGTGAGAGTTTCTGTCGGTGAAAAAGCCGGTGCACTTTTGCGATGGTTTCCATGCATAACATCCAGGTT
>NZ_JADGLG010000104.1:0-2413 GCF_015235335.1 Neisseria sp. 19428wB4_WF04 | reverse complement strand
CAATGGTATTGAAAGCTTCCGGAGTTTTACCAAACGAAGGCCCGCCAAATTCAATGGCGTAACCAAAAACTTTGATTTGCACCTGAGGGAATGCGGATGGCGATGGAACCGAAACTCTGATGAACTGAGTCACGAACTTTGGGGGGCTTTTAAAGTAAATTTATATAAAGCTGCTAGCCTAGAGCCAAGCAGATTTTCCCCATCACACAAAATATTCCGCAAACTGCCGCCTACTTCCCGATACAGAATCTCGAAAAAATCACCCCCAACAAATCATCGGCAGTAAACTCACCGGTGATTTCACCGCACGCCGCCTGCGCCAAGCGCAAATGTTCGGCCAACAACTCGATTTGGCCGCTGCCGCACAACGCCGCGTTTTCCAACTCGGCTTCCACTTCGTGCAGTGCGGCCAAATGGCGGCGGCGGGCGAGAAACAGCCCTTCATCTCCGCCCTGCCAGCCGATTTTATCAAGCAACGCCTGCTTGAGCAGATTCAGACCCTCGCCGGTTTTGGCCGAAAGTTTGATTAAAGTATCAGCACCGCCGGCAAATTTCAGGCCGTCTGAAACCGTTTCGGCAGCTTCGCCGGACAAATCGATTTTGTTGCGGATTTCGATTTTTTTCAGCAACGGCGGCAGGCCGTTCAAAATCGCTTGGGTTTTGGCGTTGATGCCCTCGGCAGGATCGATCAGAATCAGCGCCACATCGGCTTCGCCCACAGCCTTCCGACTACGCTCGATGCCGATTTGCTCCACCACATCATCAGTGTCGCGCAAACCGGCGGTGTCGGTGATATGCACGGGCACACCATCGAGCGTAATCTGCTCGCGCACCGCATCGCGGGTAGTGCCGGCAATATCAGTAACAATCGCCACCTCATCTCCCGCCAGCGCATTGAGCAGGCTTGACTTGCCCACATTGGGCGCACCCACCAGCACCACACTCATGCCTTCGCGCAGAATCGCACCCTGCTCGGCACTCTGCAAAACAGTTTTCAGACGGCCCTGCAGTTGCGCCAGCCTGCCGCGCACATCTGCAGCCTCAAGAAAATCAACCTCTTCTTCGGGAAAATCCAGCGTAGCTTCTACCAGCATTCTGAGCGTAATCAAATCATCGGTCAGCGCACGAATATGTTGCGAAAACGCCCCCTTGAGCGAACGCACCGCCATACGTGCGGCCGACCGGCTGGAAGCATCGATCAAATCGGCCACACTCTCGGCCTGGGCCAAATCAAGTTTGTTATTGAGAAACGCACGTTTGGTAAATTCACCCGGCTCGGCCAGGCGCGCACCCAACTGCAAACAGCGCGACAACAGCACCTGCATCACCACCGGCCCGCCATGCCCCTGCAACTCGAGCACGTCTTCACCGGTGAAACTTGCCGGCGCGGCAAAATACAGCATCAGGCCGCTATCAATAGCTTGGCCGTTTTCATCAACAAAATCAGTATAAAGCACAGTACGCGGCACAGGCGTCTTACCACCGCTGATGCACCGCGCCAACGGCAGCAGATTGCTGCCCGACAATCGGATCACACCCACCCCTCCGCGCCCCGGCGCGGTAGCGATAGCGGCAATGGCAGCACCAGTGGCAGACATAAAATACCCCGTTAAACAAATGTAGTGATTATAGCAAAAGCAGTGTATCGGAGTATCAACACTGTTTGTGTATTCTTTCGGCAAGAACTAAGCCATGCCCTACAAAAGCACCTGTTCTACTCCGCCACGACAACTATTTCAAACGGGGCAAATACGGCATAAAACGGCTAGTCAAAATCAAAAAGATCATCGGGAAACACTCAAAAAAAACAAGCCAAACACTGCACTACAACAAAGCCCATCTCGGAGAAATAGCGCATTTTTATATCAATAGCAAATGAGCTAAATGGGATTCAGCCAGATGGTGGTGGATGCTGTGGGATGGCGGATTTGAAATGTTGTTTCACGGTGTGAAACAAAACAAACGGGCAGATTGCCCATTTTATTTTTAAAGGCCGCTTTTGAGGGAGCTTTTGAGGGATTCGATGGCGGTGTCGATGAGTTTCTTTTCGGCGCTGGGTTGGAAGTTGGCCCGCTCCATTGATGGGTAAGCAGGGGTGTGCCGGAATGTTTACAGATTTTACTTTACGGAATCCTCCACCTGCAGCGGAAAAACTCAATATGGTTTCTTTTCGGCTTCGATTTTACCGCCGAAGTAGTGGATGGCGGCATATTTTTTATTACTGCCGATACGGGCAAACTCGTTGCCGATTTGGGTGCTGATGCTTGCGGCGATCCGGCCGGATAATTGCAGGGTTTTGCCGCCGTTGTCGGCAACGCGCCGGCTTCTCTTCCATTTTTGCCCACCCCAGCCCTCACTTTCGAAGTTGTCTTCCGTGAGTGAGACCATTTCGGTAGCGATGGCACGCATCACG
>NZ_JADGLG010000103.1:0-2491 GCF_015235335.1 Neisseria sp. 19428wB4_WF04 | reverse complement strand
ATGCATAACATCCAGGTTGGGCTCCGCTGTGTGATAAAGCGGAGCAGTTTATAACAAACGGAGAGTGGCTCAATTTTGGAGCACAACTCCCCGTTTCCCTGGCTCAGTTTTGCACGATATTTAACACCATGTTTGAGGATACCGAAAACCACCACTTTGCCTGCGGCTCCTGTGCCGCGTTTTCCTTTGCGTTTACCGCCGGAGCAGCTCTCATCTGACTCTACGGAACCTTCAAAAACCTGATCGGCCTCCAAGGCCGAATGACGGCTGATGACGAGGCGGATTTTGCGGTAAAAGAGTATGGCGGTGTTGGGCCGGATACCCAAGACATCGGCAGCCTAACGGCGGTAACTTCCGGCACAAAATATCCGAGTAGTGTCTTCTGTGCTTTTTTGCTTAATTTACAGTTTGTTATCTTCATTTTAGCAACCTATCATGACTGCTAATCTACGTCAGCCCCCTATTTTTTTGTAGCAGACACATGCAGCGTATCTCTAATGAATAAGCCAAAATCAAATTTGTGCAACTACTGCATAATGCCGTATTTTTTCTTAGATTTGATAACAAATCGTGGCATTAGTCGGAAGATCAATCAAGGTACGGTTAATTCAAATGAGACAAGTTAAAACAACACTGGGAAAACATACTAGTAGCGACTCGTCTAACAACGGCGATCGAGACCAGCATGATAATACCAACAAGAAAGACGACGACAAATAAATAAAAAGTAAAAAGGAGATTAAGAATGCAGACGATTTAAAAAAATGGCATCGGCTGGGATTGCATCGTTTGGTTTTGTGGGGATGGTTGTTACACAACCGATGAGTCCGCAAATGGATGGCTATATCAATGAAGAAGTTCTACCACGCAGAAATGGTGGTGCATCACTATAAAATAGCGGTCCCGCGACAGCAGAAATAAGTGCTTGACATGCTAGAGAACGCAAAATACAGGCAGAAATATAGCAATTGCTTGCAACGCCTTTCTATATGGCCATAGCGTAACAAAGAGCTATTGAGCAGGTTCTAAAACAATGTGAATCATCCAATTGCTATGCATTTGCAACGTTTGCCAATGCTTGCTGGGTAGTGACTCGGCTCGATAGAGTGGCAACTTCAGTAGAAGATTTTTTTTGCCGTTATTGACGAGAATGATAGAAAAGCGGTAGCTAAGCCATGCAAGCATGCAACGCCCAACATAGTTATGACAAATGTAGCCACATAAATCCCTAAGCGAAAAGGGAATGGCCTTTTGCACCGGATACGATTACAGCATCTACGGCCCAAAATACCCCCAAGCCACAGCAAGACCAAATCGAATAATTCTATCATGGTGGTTTAAGTCGAGGCTTTGGCTTGGTCATCTCATCAGCCAGCGTATTGATGACTATCTGGTTTATCTTCCAAGACTGGCGCATAGCCACCAGGCAAAGCCGCGACAGCATGAAAAGCTTCATCACCAAATCGGTGTAAGTGGTACTGGTCATGGTCTTGGTAAACCGGTACCGTTGTTAACCAAAGATCGGAAAGGCGCATTACTGACTTGGTCGAACGGGTTATCTGTCATGCCATTAGTAGCAAATTTAAGAACTTAGAAATTAAAGACACCGCCTGCGCCTTATCATTGAATGCGGATAAAATCAGTGTACATATCGTAACCACAGTAAACAAGCTTTCTTTTTGGGTGTTGCTCACTATGAGCGTAGGAAAGCCTGGCACCAAGCATTCCTACGCTTGCCACTTAAATAGCACACCTCCAATTCTACACCCTCTCAAAAACCTGATTTACCCCAGAACCAAATGATAGCTGATGATGCAACAGCTTTTGCGGTAAAAGACAATGGCAGTATTGGGCTAAATACTCAGGATATCGGTAGCCCACAACATGCGATGGTTTCCGATACAAAATATTCAATTGGTTTCCTTTGGAAACTTTTCTTTGTTACGGTAGCCTATTTTCATGTTAGCAGGCCTGTCTCGACTGCTAATCTATTTCAGCTCCTAAAACTTTTTCCACTGTTTGCTCGCCACACTTTACAGTAGCCTTGTACCAATGGCAGAATATGTTTACAATATTGTTTCTTTATAACTTGGGTCTGTAGCTCAGGGGTTAGAGCAGGGGACTCATAATCCCTTGGTCGTGGGTTCGAACCCCACCGGACCCACCATATAAATCAATATATTGCGCATAATTGTGCTTGCTGGAGTTTTCTAGTGTGCAAAATTTGTGCCATGATTAAACCCAATCCTATCCAATAAAGCCGTATGGTTCTGCAAATGTTCAGCAGACAAATGTGCGTATCGGCGTACCATCTCAATACTTTCCCCATTTCCTGCAAAGCAGCGAGCAGAACACCGATCTGAGCCAGCCAGCTTGCCCATGTGTGGCGCAGGTCGTGCCAGCGGAAATCTTCGATACCGACCGCTTCCAACGCCTTTTTCCACGGCTTCTGTATGTCGCAAACCGGCTGCCCGCGCCTGTTGACAAACAC
>NZ_JADGLG010000102.1:0-2520 GCF_015235335.1 Neisseria sp. 19428wB4_WF04 | reverse complement strand
TGGAGCGTCTGACTTATTGCTGCGATATTTTTGAGACGGGCAATGATTCTTACCGGATGAAACACCGCTCATAGGGTGGCTCAATTTTAGACCACAACTGTGGCTCAGTTTTGGAATGGAATTGACAGCCGCAAGCCGACTCACGCTGTCGGGTGCCGCGCGGTAAGCCCTCACCCACCGGTATAAAGTCGGCCCGCTCAAACTGCGCTCATCGTTGCTTCGAGCATTTGCAATCGGAATCAGCTTCGCAATATCTTCCGGCAGTCTGCCCGCCGCCGCTTCTGCCGCCACAAACGCCACCGCCTTCTTAATCGGCATACCCGACAATTCGTACAAAAGCAACACATGCGTCACAATCGCACACCGCGCATGAGCCGTTTCCGTTTGCTTATCATCCAACCGCATCAAACCATCCTCACGTGGCATCAAACCCAACTGCTTCATTTTCTTATTCGGCTTCACCGGCTTTTTCGCTTCCGCCAACACCGGCACCTTAGCCAACAGCGTGGCCGTCTGAATTTCCGGCGGCAGGGCAGCAATCAGATACTTCTTAAGTTTCCCACCCCGAGCCTGTCCGGCAATCTCTTTAAACGGCCAATTATTTTTCTTGGCGTGGTATTCAATTCCTTGCCTACTGTTTGGCAGTCTCGGAAGCTGCAAACCTGCCAACTCAACCGCTGAAATTAACATTTTGCTATTTCTTTCTTTTTGTGGTTTACTTAAATGCGTATAACTTTTAGCATTTAAGGAACTAAATCAAAAACCGCTTATCCATTTACAACCCTTTTTGGAAAAACAGGTTTTAAATTTCGTGCTGCGTATCGCTCCGGTCAAATCTCTTCCGGCTCCACTCCGATTGCAGCGGCGATAATTCTTTCTCCTTTTAAATAAGGGGTTGTCAATGCGCTTCTAAGCGTATTGACAACCCGGCTTCGCGGTGCCAGTTTGTTGGTGTTGCGTTTTTTTGCATGATTGACTTACTCCATTCAGTAATGTGATTTGCATCGTTAATTGATTAATTGAGTTAACAATACTAAGCAAAAAAAGTTTATTGAAACTCTTTTGCTTAAAAATATAGTGCAAAAAAGCAAAATAATCATATCTGTTTGATTATTTGAATGATTTATTTTAAGCAAAAGAATTACATTTTTTTGCTTAAATGAGAAATTCTAAGCAAAAGGACAATCATGGACTTTTTAGAGCGTTTAAAATCTTTGTGGCCCGATAATGCCAAACCCGCCGACTTCTACAATAAGATTGATATGTCTGCTTCCGGTTTTAGCCGTGTCTGGAAAGATGGTGCTATTCCAACAGCCGACTATTTGATTAAAATTCAAGAAGTAACCGGCTGCGATTTAAACTGGTTACTTACTGGTAAAGGCTCTCCATATATAGATAATGGACAAGCCGTCGAAGTCCGTACCCATTCCGACGGCACCGCCACCGACACCCTCGGCAACCCCGTCAGCTTGGACGAGTTCGTCTTTATCCCGCGCTATGACGTCTATGCCGCCGCAGGGCACGGCTACCCCGCCGAAGACGACAAACCCTTATTCTGCATGGCCTTCCGCCGCTACTGGATTGAAAACTACGTTACCCGCCATCCCGAAAAGCTATCCGTAATCGCCGTCAAAGGCGATTCAATGGAAGGCGTGCTCAACCACGGCGACAACATCCTCGTCAACCACGAAAACACCGACCCGCGCGACGGCCTGTACGTTATCCGCATCGATAACGACCTGTTTGTAAAACAAATCCAAAAGCTGCCCGGCAAACTGCTGGTCAAATCCGCCAACCCGTCTTACGAGCCTTTCGAGATAGATCTAACGGCCGACCACCAAAACGTAGCCATCATCGGCCGCGTAGAGTGGTATGGTCGCGCAGTCAATTAAAAAACGGCGTTTGGTATATCCAAACGCCGTTCTATTCAAATAAAACCAAAATCAACTCAAAACCTCACCAAAACCGCACAATAAAGGTATCAAAGTTTCATCACTTTCTACTCACTTTACGCAAAAAAGTGTCAAAGCCGACTTTGCTAAATCTCCGCTCAAATTTTTGTTTCCTTTAATTTTTTCGCCTTTTTTGCTTATTCTCTAAAGGTGTCAAAATAATACCTACCCCATAACAGCCGAATACTGTCATACCACCATATCTAAATATTTAACGTTGCGGAAATAACCAGTAACGATCACTGCCCTCCTGAAGTGCGTATTGGTCTTTTATACAACCAGCTCATGGAAGAAAGAACGGCACAAAAGAACAGGCTGAAAGCCGCCCGCCAAAGATAGCTTTGTAATACAGATCATAAAGCGCAAATAGACTGCATTTCAAAGCAAATAAAGGTCGTCTGAAAATATGTTTCAGACGGCCTGTTCCTGTTTGCGGTGGTACCTTGACGGTTTGAATCCCAGCCCGAAAGGCGGGCAGCCTGTGGAGAAACCAAACTGGCCAAGATGTGCAGGACGGAAAATCTGTAAAAAAGCTCAAACAACCTGAAACCGTTAAAAAAGCCAGGCA
>NZ_JADGLG010000101.1:0-2577 GCF_015235335.1 Neisseria sp. 19428wB4_WF04 | reverse complement strand
TGGAGCGTCTGACTTATTGCTGCGATATTTTTGAGACGGGCAATGATTCTTACCGGATGAAACACCGCTCATAGGGTGGCTCAATTTTAGACCACAACTGTGGCTCAGTTTTGGAATGGAATTGACACATAATAGGATTCAGCCGAAATAAAAAGGACCGAACCCTATACAGCACAGGATTCAGCCCTTTGGATCAAATTATTGATTAAAATGATAAAAATAGAGAGTGGTTCATTCAGCAGAGCTCTATTTGCCAGCTGTTAAGTCAGCCTATAAATTCAACATGTTTTTCTAGAATGCTGTTTAAGGTTTCCCCCGAAGACATTCCTGAAAAGGTTATGCTGTTTTGGTAAGAAACACCGTCTTTCCCTACGCCGGTAAAGCTCAAGGTGTGGGTTTGGTCATTCCATACTGCACCTTTCAATTGCGCAGGGCCTACCAAATCGGCAAATACTACTTTATCGCTGCCTGCTTGGAAGTCGAGAATTTTGTCCTTACCGCTGTTACTGTTGGCTAAGAACACAAATTTATCAGCACCTTCTCCGCCGGTTAAGCTATCGTTACCGGCTCCTCCAAACAGAATGTCGTTACCGGCACCACCGTTCAAAGTATCATTGCCGCCATCTGAACGACTGTCCAGCAATTCTGCCCAATGTTTTTGAACATAATCTACTTTTTGCTGGTCGGTTGCTGCTACACCGCCGTTTTCACTCCACTTAATAAATTCATTAAGTGCTTCTGAGCTCATACCGTTATGGCTGCCTGCTTTATAAACCGCGCCGGTTAAGTTGTTTTTCCAAGCCAAATGATCAGTATTGATTGAGTCGCCAAACAAAATATCATTACCGTCACCACCTATCAAAGTATCATCAGACACTTTGTGCTCAATGGTTTGTGATGTGCCTTTTTTCAAAGCAGCATCAAGTTCATCTGGGGAATTGATAATTGTTGCTTCTCCGGCAGTACCCTTATATACAACTTTTCTGTTGCCCAAATACCCTTGATTTGTCCAAATAACATCTTGCCCCTGCTCCAAGCTTCCTGAGGTTACGGTGTTATCAAAATATTTCAGTGTTGTTTGCTGTACTCCTTTGGCAAAACCTACTGCATGAACAGAAGAAACACTACTTAACGCTTGGAAGCTTTTCAAGCCCGCATTAACCGATCCTTGTGTTACATATGCATAGTTATGAAGACTGTCGCCTCTTCCATCTGCACCAAAAGTAGTCGGCTGCCCATCGGTCAAGAAATAGGTAACATTATTGTAACCTGCTTCAGATACTTTATTAAACCAAGCTGCAGTATCTCTAAATGCGTCGTCATAGTTTGTTGAGCCTCTTAGATCCTCTTTATTACTCAACCGTTGAATAGCTTCTATTAAGGAATTGACTTTAGAGTTATTCAAATCCTTTATATTTATGACTTGATGAGCCGTCTTATTAAAAACAATCAGGCTGGCATTAACTTTACCATCATGAGCCGCTAGCTCCCCGGCTAATTTCTGCAGAGATTTTTTGGCCATGTCCAAGTAAGTGATACCCTCGCTTGTACGATAGCTCTTCATACTGTTCGATATATCGAGCAAGATAGCAACATTGTAGTTTTCGCCTTTAGTAATAATAGTTTGAGTACCTCCGGCATCACCGATCAATACATCATTACCTCCGCCACCTTTAATATTGGTATTGGGGTCGTTTGTGCCAATTTCGATTCTATCGCTGTCCACACCATTAACAGTAATCTTCAATGTTGCCGTTAATTTATCGCCATCGGCATCTTTTACTGTGTAATTGAAACTATCAACCAGTTTTTGGCCGTTGTTTAATGCCTTAACTGCTGCATTATTACTATCAAGATGGTAGGTATATTTACCATCGGCACCCAACACCAACTTACCGTAACTTCCATTCAGCTTGTCGGCGGTTACCGTTACTGGAGTATCAGCTCCCGTTTGGTCGTTCACCAACACATTGCCGCTTACCGATGTACCTTTTTCACTAATGCTGTTTACATCATTAACGGCAACAGGGGCAGTATCAGCAATCTTAATATCCAAGCTGTCCATTGCCGTATTACCGGCTTTATCTTTCACTGCAACAATAAAGTTATCGGTCACAGAATTATCGCCTCTGCTGTGGTCTTTGGCTTTACCGTTTTCGGTATAGGTGTAAGTTATTTCACTTTTTGCCGTATTGTAACCGTTAATAATCAACTGGCCTTTAGCCGTGTTAATCACAACAGGTGCAGCTGCAGTTGCTGTAGTAACATCTTTACCACCCACAGTAATGGAAGCTACACCGCCTGCATCGCCAACTTTAATTATGCCGCTTACTTTGGCATTGCTGGCTTCTACAACCTGCTGATCTTGTGCTTTTACTTCCGGCGGAACTGTGTCGACCGAGCCGTTGTCTTTGGCTTTGCCTTCGTTGCCGGCGGGATCTTTCACCGAAGCTTCGGCGGTGTAGCCGCCGTCGGGCAGGGCTTTGGGCACGTCTACGCTGTAGCTGCCGTCTGCCTTGACGGTGGTGGTAACGGTTTGGCTTTGGCCGTCCGAACCGGTTACCACTACGGTTACCA
>NZ_JADGLG010000100.1:0-2645 GCF_015235335.1 Neisseria sp. 19428wB4_WF04 | reverse complement strand
GTATTGGGCTGAATACCTAAGATATCGGCAGCAGAACGTGCGGTTACTTCCAATACAAAATATTCAAGCAGTTTTCTTTGCAGACTCTTCTTTAACTTACAGTGGGTTATCTTCATTTTGGCAGCCTGTCATGACTGCTAATCTACGTCAGCCCCTTAACAAAAGCGCTCTCTCACGCTCGGGGTGCTGCAAGGCTGCAACAAAAATAAAGTGGATTTACCGTATCCCGCAGTACAGCTGGCGTCTCCTGCCCGCAACAGTCAATACAAAGCCGCACATTACAAGCATAGGCTAGAATGTGCGGCTTTTTGAATGTGGTGTGGAAAGATGAACCGTTTATTCGTCAGCACCGGTATAGGGGCGTACGCTTACGGTTTTACGGTTCAGCGCGCCTTTGGTTTTAAATTCCACATAGCCGTCCACTTTGGCAAACAGAGTGTGGTCTTTGCCCATACCCACATTTTCACCGGCATGGAACTTAGTGCCGCGCTGGCGGATGATGATGGAACCGGCAGGAATCAGTTCGTTGCCGTAGGCTTTCACCCCCAGACGTTTGGCTTCTGAATCGCGACCGTTTTTAGAGCTGCCGCCGGCTTTTTTGGTTGCCATATTACTTACTCCTGATTAATTAAGCGATTGCCACGATTTCGATTTGGGTGAAATTCTGGCGGTGTCCTTGGCGTTTTTGGTAGTGTTTGCGGCGGCGCATTTTGAAAATGCGTATTTTCTCGCCACGTCCGTGGGCTACCACTTTGGCGGTTACTTTCGCGCCTTCGATAAAGGGCGCACCCACTTTTACAGATTCGCCGTCAGCAATCATCAAAACTTCATTCAGTTCGATTTGGCTGTCGAGTTCGGCAGGTATCTGTTCTACTTTCAATTTTTGGCCAACGGTAACTTTATATTGTTTACCGCCGGTTTTTATGACCGCGTACATACTCAACTCCATTTAAGGGTTTTGGTTAATATCCGCGCACCATGCGCGAAGCCGAGAATTTTATGTTTATTCGACTGTTTTGTCAAAGTTTATTTGCATCCCCCGGCCCGGGCGTCTGAAACAGTCTGAAATATACAGCGGAATATACGGCAGCGGTGCGTGCGGGTATGATTGCTGCTATAATCGCAGGCTGCATAATTTCTTTCGCCTGCCTTTTTGTTTTCACCAACCGAACCCGTAAACGCCATGCTCGAAAACCTGCCCTATTTCCAACGCCACCTTAACGATGACCTTGCCAAAGTCAACGCGGTCATCAATCAGGCCATACAGTCTGAAGTGGCGCTGATTTCGCAAATCGGCACCTACATCATCAGCGCCGGCGGCAAACGGCTCCGCCCGATTATCACGATTCTTTCAGGAAAATCATTTGGTTACGATAGCGGAAAACTATATTCGCTGGCCGCCATGGTGGAATTCATCCACACATCCACACTACTGCATGATGATGTGGTAGATGAGAGCGGGCTGCGCCGCGGCCGTA
The DNA here is from genome assembly GCF_015235335.1 of Neisseria sp. 19428wB4_WF04. Taxonomy (NCBI): domain Bacteria; kingdom Pseudomonadati; phylum Pseudomonadota; class Betaproteobacteria; order Neisseriales; family Neisseriaceae; genus Neisseria; species Neisseria sp. 19428wB4_WF04. Next base: position 1,167 of record NZ_JADGLG010000100.1, on the reverse strand, counting down.
AAACTGCCAACAACCTGTTTGGCAATGCCGCAGCCGTATTGGTCGGCGACTTTCTCTACACCCGGGCCTTCCAGCTGATGGTCGGTTCCGGCAGCATGAAGATTCTCGAAGTGATGGCCGATGCAACCAATATCATTGCCGAAGGCGAAGTGATGCAGCTGATGAACATCGGCAACACCCATATCACCGAGGCCGAATATGTGCAGGTTATCCAGTATAAAACCGCCAAGCTGTTCGAAGCCGCCGCACAAGTCGGCGCAATTTTGGCCGGCGCAACGCCCGAGCAGGAACAGGCATTGAAAGATTACGGCAGATATGTCGGCACCGCCTTTCAAATTATTGATGATGTGTTGGATTATTCGGGACGGCCCGATGAAATCGGCAAAAATGTCGGTGATGACTTGGCCGAAGGCAAACCCACGCTGCCGCTGATTTATCTGATGCAGCAAGGCAGCGAAACAGTAGCCGCCGATGTGCGCACCGCGCTGCAAAATGCAGACCGCAGTGATTTCGAAAAAATCTACGGCTATGTGAAAAACTCCGATGCGCTGGGCTATGCTGCCGCCGAAGCCGCAAAAGCGGTCGGACAAGCCGTGGCCTGTTTAAACGCCCTTCCCGACAACGAAGCCACCCTGGCCATGCGTGCGCTGGCCCAAGAGTCGCTGGCAAGGGTTTCTTAACCTTAACCTTAACCCTTCCCGTTTCTGCTTGAAAGCCCGCCGTAGTTCAACGGATAGAACATATGCCTCCTAAGCGTAAGATACAGGTTCGATTCCTGTCGGCGGGGCCACCACCTGAAACCACCAATCTTTGCATTCAAAACATCAAAGGCCGTCTGAAAATTTCAGACGGCCTTTCGCCATACTGTATCCGCATAAAAAATGAAATCCAACCGACCGCAGCCAATCCGTAAAAAAACCAATCTGATTCCAAATCAGCACGAACCGGCGGGCCGTAAACAACACAGGCACACAGCAAGGAAATCGGCAGGTTATTTTTTGGGGCTGTCCTAGATAACCAGAACAAATCCTGCTTTACTGATTGTTTTAAAATAGAAATTTGAAATTTTATCTCACTGTTGTTAAAACGCCATTCACACTCTTTCAAATACAGTTCAAAATGCTCTTTGGGAATGCCGTTAAACTTGCGTAAATGGCGTTTTGCTTG